>DATFLS010000274.1:0-2993 GCA_035267465.1 bacterium | reverse complement strand
AACCCCGAAAATTGCACCATGGAGTCGCGGAGATCGCTGAGAAAAGAAAATTAATATTTATTGTTTTTAGGGTGGGGAGGCTCGGTGTTCTCTGCGTCTCTGCGGTAAATTATTTTAAATCAAACACAGGAAAAAACCATGCAAAACTCAGCACTCATCACGATTGAAGACCTCATCAAAGCCTATCCCATGGGCAAGAGTGAATTTATTGCCCTCAAGGGTATCAACCTCACCTTCAAGAAAGGCGAATTCGCCGGACTGGTGGGACCCAGCGGCTCAGGAAAAACCACCATGTTGAATATTATCGGTTCGTTGGATAAACCGACCCAGGGAGAGACCATCGTCCTGGATAAGCGTATCAGTCAGCTCTCACATAAGGAGGCGGCGGCACTCCGGAACCATCACATGGGATTTATTTTCCAGACTTATAACCTGCTGCCGGTATACAATGTCTATGAGAATGTGAAACTCCCGCTCCTGTTGCTGAAGAATCTGACGACCAAAGAGATGGACACAATGATCCGGGACGCGCTGGAGTGGGTCGGTCTCACCGATAAAATCAAATCCAAACCGGCCCAGCTCTCGGGCGGCGAATGTCAGCGGGTGGCAGTTGCACGCGCCATGGTGAAAAAACCGAAGATCGTACTGGCGGATGAACCCACTGCAAACCTGGATGCAAAAAACGCCCACAACATCCTGCAGATGATGGAACAGCTGAATCGGGATCTGGAGACCACCTTCATTTTTGCCACCCATGATGAAAAGGTCATCAAATACCTTCGCCGGCAGATCTCGCTGGCGGACGGACATGTTGTCGATGACCAGATTGTCGAGGCATAAAGCAGAGGATTATGGTCACGCTTCGACTGGCATATAAAAACATCATTGGTGCAGGTGTGCGTACCTGGCTGAACGTGATTGTACTTTCCGTGGCGTTTGTCACGATTATCGGGATGCAGGGATTGTACCGGGGAATGCTGGATCGGGCCAGAGATGCCATGATCCGCATGGAGCTGGGTGACGGCCAGTTCTGGCATACGCAGTATGACCCCTACGATCCATTTGCGTTGAATGAGAGCCATGGAAAGATCCCCGCAAATTTACAGGAAGCGGTTTCCGAGGGTAACGCAGTACCAATCCTGATCACTCAGGGGACTATCTATCCTGAGGGCCGGATAAAACCAATCCTGTTAAAAGGGATTCCACCCGAGCAAAGTATCCTCGAAATACCAACGCAAACCATGTCTGCTGAAAGTGACATCCCTGCGCTCATCGGAAGCAATATGGCGGAAAACACACACCTGAGCGTGGGCGATTTCATCACTGTCCGCTGGCGGGATGTCAACGGGACATATGATGCAGCAGACGTTCGGATCGTTCATATCATGGAAACCATTGTGCAGTCGGTAGACACAGGACAGTTCTGGTTGCCTCTAAATCAGCTGCGAATCATGCTGGGAATTTCCGATGAGGGACAGAACCAGGCCACGCTGATTGTGCGTGGGGAAGGGGCGAAAAATATCACCACAGCTGATGATTGGATTTTCCGGGATATCGGGTATCTGACGAAAGAGATCGATGAGATACAGCAGATGTCTGATTTCTCGTTATCTTTTCTCTATCTCTTTCTCCTCGGCATGGGACTCCTGGCGGTGTTCGACACTCAGGTGCTTTCCATCTGGCGCCGCCGCAGGGAGATGGGGACTCTCATGGCGCTGGGCATGACCCGCGGAATGCTCATCCGTCTGTTTACACTGGAGGGTGCTCTGCACGCCATCCTGGCTGTTCTGGTCGGTGCGGTCTATGGAATTCCGCTGTTGACCTGGTTTGCGCAAACCGGTTTCATTATGCCGGAATACGTCGAAGATTACGGAATGGCCCTGGGCAGAACGATGTACCCGGTGTACGGGACCGGACTCGTCCTCGGGACGATCATCCTGGTGTGTATCACAGTCACAATTGTGAGTTATCTGCCGACCCGGAAAATCGCCAGACTTGAGCCGACAGACGCACTCAGGGGGAAGTTCTCATGACCTGGTTTCTTTTTCTCGGATTGATCCGGGATCGTTCCCGCAGTCTCTTTCCACTGATAGTGGCATCAATCGGTGT
The DNA here is from genome assembly GCA_035267465.1 of bacterium. GTDB lineage: Bacteria > Fidelibacterota > JAANXI01 > JAANXI01 > JAANXI01 > DATFLS01. The sequence continues at coordinate 884 of DATFLS010000274.1, read as the reverse complement.
ATTGTTGACGGTCTTTGTGTACAGTTTTATCCAGGGCGAACTCTACGGTATCATCACCAGCAATGCCGATTTTCACACCGGGCATGTCAAGGTAATCACGCGGGCATATGCCGGGCAGATTGAACAGGCACCAAACGATCTGGCACTGCTTGAAATTGACGAGCTGCAGAAAAACCTTGCGCGCCAGTTTCCGGAGATCCAGTGGACGCCGCGGACTCATTTCGGCGGATTACTGGATATTCCGGATGAACAGGGAGAAACCCGTGCCCAGGGACCTGCCGCCGGAATGGCGGTGGATCTGCTGAATCCGTCCAGTGGGGAAATTGACCGGCTGGACGTCCGGGGCGGGCTGATTCGCGGACATCTTCCGCAGGGGCCGTTCGAAATACTGGTGAGCGATGAATTTGCCCGGGATCTTGAGATCGATACCGGTAATCAGGCCACGCTTATCAGCTCAGGCATGTACGGCGGTATGGCCATGCAGAACTTTGAAGTGGTCGGGACTGTCCATTTTGGCGTCCAGGCCATGGATCGTGGTGGTCTTATCGCTGACATAAGCGGAATCCAGGCGACACTGAATATGGAGGACGGCACAGGAGAGCTATTGGGCTATTTTAAAGACGGACGGTATGAGCAAGAGCGGGTGAACGCCGTGGTCCAAAAGTTTGAAAAACTCTACGGTTCAACGGAAGGCGAATGCGCACCCACCATACTCAAACTGACTGACCAGAATGACCTGGATTCCATGCTGGCCTATGTCGATGTTGTGTCCGGCATCATGGTGTTCATTTTCGTACTGGTGATGTCTGTTGTGCTCTGGAATGCCGGATTAATGGGCACGCTGCGCCGGTACGGTGAATACGGAGTACGGCTTGCCATCGGCG
>DATFLS010000273.1:0-3547 GCA_035267465.1 bacterium | reverse complement strand
CCTGCTGCCGTTCGTTTTTCTGCTGGGAATCGGCGTGCCGCTGTTTGTGCTGCACTCCAGGCGAAACGCAAGCGACGACGTCCGCAACGTCACCGGTACGGTAAATGCTTTCCTCACTGACAGCTTCCAGGGATTGCAAACGGTGCTGGCGTTCGGATATGGAAAGCGCCGGCGGGAGGAACTCCGATCGCTGGGAATAGACCTTGCCTCCCTGGAACAAAAACAGAAAGCCTCCCAGGCGATACAAAACGGTCTGAACGGATTGTTATCGGCGGGCGCAGCCCTGACTCTGCTGGCGGGGGGTGTGACGTTGGCCGGTGAAGGCGTCATCGAAGTGGCCGCCATTCCGTTGGTCGTGGCTATCGGTTATCTCGGCCTGGATCCATTGACCGGGATGACGGATGCACTCAACGATTTTAACACGGCGATTGCCAGTGCGGGTCGGTTGTTCGAACTCATGGACCGGCCACAAGTGATCGGGGAGCCTGAGGATCCGGTGGAACCGGAAGAAATCACTCCCTCTCTGCGATTTGAAAACGTGTCATTTCGGTATCCTTCCGTGAACGGAAACGGAGCGATGGGACCGGTGCTGAAGGATCTGAACTTTGCAATCCGTCCGGGCGAAACGGTGGGACTGGCCGGACCGAGCGGTGCCGGGAAATTGACTATCGTCAATCTGCTGGTGCGCTTCCAAGATCCCGATGCGGGACGCATTCTATTGGGTGGAACGGCCCTCAATTCGCTGCGGCTGGAAGATATCCGTTCGCACATTGCAGTGGTCTCCCAGCAGACCTACATCTTCAATACCACCATTCGTGAGAATATTCTTATTGGCAAACCGGATACCACTGAGGAAGAACTGGAGTCGGCGGTTCGGAAGGCGAATCTGGAAGAGCTGGTCCGCTCCCTGCCGGACGGACTGGATACGGAAGTCGGAGAGATGGGCTCCCGGCTTTCCGGGGGAGAGCAACAGCGGATTGCCATTGCCCGGGCCTTCCTGAAGGATGCCCCCATATTGATTCTGGACGAAGCCACCTCCGACCTGGATGCGGAGAACGAACTAGCCATCCGGTATATCCTGGATACGTTGATGCAGGACAGAACCACACTGATTATCGCACACCGGCTGAGCACGATTAAGGATGCCGATCGCATCCTGGTGCTGGATAACGGCCGCATCGCCGAACAGGGAGGTCATGATGAACTCCTTGCCAGTAATGGCGTCTACACTCGCCTGTTCTCCCGCCAGCAGGATGAACTGGACGACCGCGCCGTGAACATCTCACTTGCATGATTCTGTCCACAGATTTCACGGATTATCACAGATTATCTTGAAAAGGCAGAAAAATGAAGGCAAAGGGCAGATGGCAAAGGCACCAATAATGACAATCCCGACGGATCTGGATTTCTATCAATGTTCACGGGGTCAAGGGAACACAGAATAGAATTCCCAGGTCGCAATGTATAGGTGTTCTATCTCCGAATTTTATTTTTCCTGCTCCGAACATAAAACGTCATTTCCATCATCCCACCGGTTTACTCCGTTCAAATTCACACCCCAGATTATGTAAACAATATAAGCCAGATTACATCGCATAAAAATGTGAGGTAGCTAAATTATCTCAACCGATAATGACAAATATGAGAAACAGACTATTGGTTTGATACAAAGTGTAACAGAATCTGCTTCTCATATCCTTCGAACTTTGTAAACATTGTTAAAAATACCTGGAAAGGATGAGCGTAATCAGAACATGAAAGTTCTCATCACAGGCGGCACGGGCACACTGGGAAGCGAGTTGGTCCGGGCGGTGACCGGAACCGGTCACACTGTGCGCATTGTGAGCCGCCGCTCGCGTCCGGAGAACATAAATGATAACATCGAGTTTGCACAGGCAGACCTTTCCACAGGGGAAGGAGTAACAGAGGCGGTGAGCGGAGTAAGCACCATCATACACGCGGCCACCAGTCCATATTCCGGCGCGCTGGAAGTTGATGTCGAAGGGACGCGCCGTTTGATGGCTGCCTCAGAACCGAATGGCGTTGAACATTTCATCTATCCTTCCATCGTCGGTATTGAAGACATTCATTTCAATTACTACCGGCACAAATTAGAAGCAGAGCATATTATCCAGGAGGGAGCTGTCCCGTACTCCATTCTTCGGGGAACGCAATTTCATTCGCTGATTGATCAGTTCATCACAGCCCTTCTGCGGGTACCTTTTGTATCTCCCTTTCCGACCGATTTTCAAGTGCAGAGTGTGGCGGCCCGGGATATGGCCGGGCGGCTGAGCCGACTGTTGGAAGAAGGACCGGGGGGACGCCTGCCGAATTTCGGCGGACCGGAAGTGCAGCAGCTGAGGGAGATGGCGCGCGTCTGGATGGCGGTGCGGCAGCAGCAGAAACGGGTCGTCAGACTCCCGCTTCCGGGACAGATGGCCAGTGCATTTCGGGAAGGGAAGAATACGGACCCGAACCGAAAACAAGGCAGGACTACCTGGCAGGAATGGTTGACCGAATCGGTCGAAAGAGGGAACGGATAAAGGATTATTGTAGCCGGAGGCGGGTGCTGGAGGTCAATCATAAATTGCATCAGTCGTCATTTCGTTCCAGGTAAAAACTGATTAGGCAGGCGAGTTACCCACTGCCATGGGCTTCCTTTAGCTGTAACTGAGCATTTTAAACCCTGCTTGTGGATAATCGCCTTAATGGTTCATTCTCATGTTGAGAGCATCAATATCTGTATTGATTTTTATATCTTCACTCATTTTACAGAGTTGCGGTTCTTCAATTCCACATATTGAAGCGCAGGGTCAGTTAGCAGGTCAGACAATCAACACCACCGTCGATTCACAGATAGCCAGATACTATCTTGAGCACTATTTAAATAGCAGTCCAAGTAATCCGGAATTGGAAACTAAGATTGAACGCCTTATTGAAAAACTGAATAACACGATTCCAGACGTCGATTATCTGCAAAGACTTTCGGAGGAAACCTCTGTCGATTTCGCTACACTCTATTTAGCCAGGAGTATCCTGAAAGCAGAAACGAATCAGAAATTCTATGCGAGATTCATAGAAGAGCAGTCGAATTTAAAAACCCACATTAAAAACGGTGAACGGTACTTACACCCTCAATCTGATACTTATATTTTTTTATTTATATCCGGCTGGGTCTACAAATCGGAACCAGAGAATGGCGCAGACTTTGCGAAACCACGAGAAATATTAGCAGCATGGTCTAGTAAACTATCTGGTTCAAATCGACGAAACGGGTACGGTGGAAGAGAATGCCGTTTATCTGAGCAGAGAAATAGACCGGTATAGTCAATATGATAAAAGCCTCATCCTGGTGAGTGCAAGTTCTGGTGGGCCCGCGGTGATTCAGGCGATGGAGGAGGTGCTGTCCCCTGATCGGTTGGATAAAGTCGAAGCGTGGATCAACATCGGCGGCATTCTGCGCGGTAGTGCGCTCGCTGATTCTGCAATTCACTGGCCAAAACAATTGCTTGTGAGGCTCTTCCTTCTGCCCAGGGATTGGGACTTT
>DATFLS010000272.1:0-8840 GCA_035267465.1 bacterium | reverse complement strand
GTATCCGCGATTTTAATCTGGACATGGGTGTCTTCCTTTTCCGGCAGCGACCGGGTTCCAACCGCCAGCTTCCCTCCTTCCGGCATGGCTTCCACCGCATTCATCATGATCGCCACCAGCGCCTGTACCAGCTTATCCTGATCACATACCACCAGGTCGTCATCCAGGTGAAACTCCCGCTCCAGCCGGATATCCCCGAGCTCCAAATGATGGTTCATTAACTTCACGGCTCGCTCGATCACCTGATGGAGCTGCGTCTGTTGAAAATCGGCGCTGGATTCCCGGGCGAAGATGAGCAGGTCCTTCACGATATTGCCGCATCGCTGGGATTCACTCCGGATGAGATCCAGCTCCTCCATCACAGCTTGCTTTTCGTCATTCTCCGGGAGCAACCGGCCCAGCTTGCGCATTACTACCCGGGCGTAGGTGACGATACCGGACAGCGGATTATTCAACTCGTGGGCGACGGTGGCGGAAAGCCGTCCCAGGGAAGCCATCTTCTCCACCTGCACCATCCCGCGATGCATATCCTCCAGCTCTTCGGTTTTCTCCTGTACGCGTTTTTCCAGCGTCTTCGACCAGGCGCGCAACTCGTCGTCCGCCTCCTTGAGATTTTCTGACATATGGTTGAACGACCGGGCCAGCTTCCCCAGCTCGTCACTCCGGTCCAGATCGATCCGGTAGTCCAGGTTGCCTTCGGCCACCATTCTGGTACCTTCCTGGAGTTCTCTGGTGGGACGATAGATGGAAAAATATATCACCCCGGCAATCAGCAAAATAGAGATCCCGCCGATGAACACCGCCAGGCTGACCGCCTTATTGCGCGCAGTGGTCACCGATTGGTCCAGGGTCCGCATGGACATCTGGACATCCAGGACCCCGAGGATAGTTTGATCCGGATCGTGTGCGTGACAGACGGCATTAGAGCACTCCGGTTCATTCTCAATGGGATTAATAAGGCCGAGCACCCGGTACGCCTGGTTCTTCCGGTAAATACGCGCCTTCTCCTGCATGGTCAGCTTCTGGAGCGGCTGATCTTCGGCATGACAGGCATAACAAGCTTCGGCCTGCATGTCGACGGTGGTTCCGATCTCATCCTCCTGACTGGAGAACTTGATCTCTCCCCGTTTATTGTAAATCCGCACCACTTCCACCCCCGGCTCCTGTCCGATGTAATTGATGTTTTCGTGAGTGCGTTCACGCTCGTTCAAAAGCATATTGGTAAACAGGCTCCGCTTGATGATATCACTGGCCCGGGTGGCACTCATTTTGACCTGAGATTCCAATACCTGGGATTGATTGCGGGCGGAGAAGAACCCGTACACGGTGAACGCCAGAATAATCGTGCAGAACAGGATAATAAATAGCTTGAAACTCAGTGAAGAAAAAATTGTCGAAATATTCGACAATTTCGATGCCATAGATTTTCTCAGTTCAGTTTTTCGTTCCGGATGTCGTTTATTTTCTCAACAATGAAAATAGTTTTTATTAAAAACTGTTATTTTTTTCATCACACCGGAATTTCTCGGACCTTTCTGGCATACCGAACACTAATAGTGCAATTTCTGTGCCTGAGTACTGCTCAGTGGTAAATCAAGGAGGGTTACTGCATCTGTATGAAAGAATGGGCAGCAGGGATTGGATGGAACGCCGTGTCTCTAAGAGATATTTGTCGGGCCTGAATCCTGAGGTTTTCTATGTGTCATGCAGAATGTATGACACTCCCGGCCGTTTCTATCCCATCCCACAGTATTTCAATAGATTGAAATAAAGTGATCGGAGATGATCCCAATTGAACAGTTTTGGCCTGGTGCTGTAAACTAACCCTGAACAGATACCCTGAAAGACGAGTTTCCGACGATGACTTACCGGGAGGCGGGAACGTGACGACCATATGTTCAAACTATCCTCCGGCCCGGCTAATTGTAAAATTCAATTGTAAAAACTTGCAATGCGATTCTTTACCTGTAGAACCTTATTGTAAAAACTTGTAATACGATTCTTCACGTGTAGAACTCTATTGTAAAAACTTGCAATATGATTCTTCACATGTAGAACCTTATTGTAAAAACCTGCAATATGATTCTTCACGTGTAGAACCTTATTGTAAAAACTTGCAATGCGATTCTACACTTGTAGAATCCCATTGCAGAAAGTTGCGATGGAATTATGCAAAAAATTGATTGCCCTACCCCCTGCTGATCCCGCATTTCCTGTTCCCATATCCGGAGATTGAATTTCCGATAACCTTCTGACAGATGCAACACGGATGCGGGACAAGTTGAATCATGCCTTGAGACCACCTCTCTTGATAAACAGGGGATTCGGAATGACACTTGCGAAAGCATGGTGTGCGTCGCCGGAGAAGTCTAGGGTGTGTTCTGGTGCAAAACATGGGATTCGGTCGAGGTTCATTGGACATTCGGCATTATTCAGCGAGTGTGACTGAGGGCGACCGCCCTCACGTTGACGCCGTCCCTCTGATAAATCCGGAATCACTGGTTTCGGCGATGCGCATGTCCCGCAACCTCCGCTGCACAACCACAACTATGTCATCCCGAGCTCTGTTTCTCAAGGGCGAGGGATCTCTGTCGTAGATATGAGTAATCGGTTATGTGACTCCCGGTCTCGTCTCTCACCCCGGGGAGCTCAACCACAACCCGGGAGCCTTGGTAGAGATTCCTCGAATATGCCACCGGCATATCCTCGGAATGACACCTTCTTTATTCATTATCAAACACAGTACCTCCATACACGCCGCCAGACTGATGGCTTCTGCACCCACTACCTGGAATACCAGAGTGTTATGAATGACCATTAGCCAAAAATCCCTGTGATGCTCTTGTATTGTGGCGGCCTTTGCTCCCTCTGTATTATCCAAACGATCTCAATGCTCCCCGGTTTCGAACACCGGATTAAAGAAGCAGGTTCGATTGCCTGTGTGGCAGGCGGGGCCTACCTGTTCCACCTGCACAAGCAGGGTATCCTTGTCGCAATCCGCCTGAATATCTTTCACATGCTGGATGTGCCCGCTGGTTTCCCCCTTCCGCCACAGCTGCTGGCGGGAGCGGGAATAAAAGCAGGTCCGCCCCTCCTCGAGGGTGATTCCGAGGCTTTCCCGGTTCATATATGCGACCATCAGCACGGCGTTGTCGCTCACATCCTGCACCACTGCGGGAATGAGCCCCCGATGGTCGTATTTCAGTTCGTCTACGTCAAAGTCAGTCATGTTGTGTCCCTCACAGGTATGTTCTGGTGTTTCAGGTATCGTTTCAGCGTTTCGATTCGAATGGTATCATAATGGAACACCGACGCTGCCAGCACGGCATCGGCCTTGCCGAGAGTAATGGCATCTCTGAAATGCTCCGGTTCTCCGCCCCCTCCGGACGCGATGACCGGCACCGGCACGGCCTCACTGATCCGTCTGGTGATCTCCACGTCAAATCCCGCCTGGGTGCCGTCGCTGTCCATGCTGGTCAACAGAATCTCTCCTGCCCCTGCTTCCACGGCTTCCAGCGCCCATTCGTAGGCATCCCGGCCAGTGGGCTCTTTGCCGCCATAGATATACACCTCCCAGTGATTATTTTTGACATGCTTGACGTCCATTGCCAGCACAATGCACTGGGCGCCGAAGCGTTCGGCTCCCTGACGAATCAGATCGGGATTTTGGACGGCCGCCGTGTTGATGGCGACTTTATCCGCGCCATGCTTCAATATCTCCTGCATATCCTCGACTGACTTGATTCCCCCGCCGATGGTAAACGGGATGAAGATCTGCTCGGCCACCCGGGCCGCCAGATTCGCCACGATCTTGCGCTTCTGTTCCGAGGCGGTGATGTCCAGAAAGACCAGTTCATCGGCGCCTTCCCGGTTGTACCGTTTCCCCAGTTCCACCGGATCGCCGGCATCCCGCAGCTGCTGAAAGCGGGTGCCTTTCACCACCCGGCCGTCTTTGATATCCAGACAGGGAATAATTCGCTTGGTTAACATATGCGTATGAATCCTTAATAGAATAAGGTGTCAATTAAAAACGCAAAGAACACAGAGAACATCCCACACACCTTCCCCCGACGCAAAGATCGCAAAGAAAAGATGAACGATATTCCGCTGTTCTCTGCCAACAGTTTGTCAACTTTGCTACATTTATCATTCATGGAAATCAGGTATAGCACAGGATGTGCACTTTCCGTTCCTTAATACACTCTCAATAATATGAAACAATTCTCATAAGTTAATATGACCAGTAAATTACTCAGTCTGTGGTAAAGACACCCAGCGGTGTCAGGCCTCTGAGGGTTGGTCATCTAAAAGAACCTGGTACCTGGATACAACAACCTCACCCTCGTTCCCTCTCCTTCTCAAGGAGAGGGATGCCGCTCCGCTCCCTCCCCCGGAGCCGTCTGAGCAAAGTGAAAAGTCATATGTATTTCATTCGTGATAATCCGTGTCAATTCGTGGTTTCAAATACAGGTTCACTTATTCTTGTTGTAATACAGCAACGGCCTCCGCCACGTCCAGGGTCCCTTCATAAATTGCCCGGCCCACTATCACGCTGTCCACCCGTGGAATCCCTGCCTGCTGTAAGATTCTTATATCGGAGAGATCCCGGATCCCGCCGGAGGCGGTAACGGTTGCATCAACCGATTCGGCGAAACGTTCGAGTGCGTCCAGGTTCGGTCCCGCCAGCATGCCATCCGTTTCGATGGCGGTGTAGACGAACCGGCGGACGCCCAGTTCGATCATCTGCCGGGCGAAGTCCACGTCCGTTTCCGCCGAGACCGACTGCCAGCCGTGGGTGGCTACTTTCCCGTCTCTGGCATCAATGCCAACGATGATGCGTTCCGCACCAAATTCCCGGATGGCGGCGTCCAGCAGCTCGGGCCGGGTGACCGCCACGGTGCCCAGAATCACCTGCCCGATGCCCAGATTCAGCCAGAACCGCATACGCTCCAGGGATCGGATGCCGCCGCCTAATTCTATCTTCACCGGAACAGCGTCGAGTATCTCTTCCACTACTCTCTCGTTCAGGGAGGTCCCTTCGATGGCGCCGTCCAGATCGATCACGTGAATTTTCTCCGCCCCCGATGTGGCGAAGTGCCGGGCAACCTCGACCGGGGACCCGCTGGCATAATTGATCTGCTGGTCGGGATCCCCCTGCAGCAGACGGACACAGGCCCCATCTCTGATATCAATGGCCGGGATTAATTGCATGACGATCCTCCCAGTGGATGTTGAATGAAAAGATGCAGGAAGTGAAACGTGAGAAGTGAAACGTGAGAAGTGAAAAGAAAACAGGAGGCAATATCGGAAATCAAAATAGCAGGCTTCAAATAATCCGTGGTTTTCGGTGTGTTTCGGTGTTTTATCATTATTCTCGTGCGGTCATAGTGTTCCCGGTGTTCCCGGCACATTCTTGTCCTCAGACTTTCTCCGCGAAATTGCGCAGGATCACCAGCCCCACGTCCTGGCTTTTTTCAGGGTGGAACTGCGTCCCCCAGATATTCCCACGGTGCACCGCCGCACAAAATGCCTGTCCGTACTCACACAGAGCCAGCGCATCGGCCAGATCTTCCGGCAGACAGTAATATGAGTGGACAAAATAGACGTACGGATCGTCCGGTAACTCCTCGGTCAACGGTGCACTCCGGATCTCGTATAATCGGTTCCAGCCCATGTGCGGGATTTTCTGCACGCCTTCGAAGCGCTTCACCTCGCCGGGTATTAAATTCAGACCGGCCCAGGTTCCGCCTTCGTAACTGGTGGAGAACAACAGCTGCATCCCCAGGCAGATCCCCAGTATAGGCGTGCCGTTGGTGCTTTTTGCGAGAATAATCTCCTGCAAACCGGTCTCCTCCAGCCGCTGCATGGCCGGCCGGAACGCTCCGACGCCCGGCAACAGCAGCTTCCCGGCATTTTCAATCTGCTCCGGTTCGGCCGTGACCCGGTGAGGGATCCCCAGGTATTTACAGGCGTTCTGCAGACTGGCCAGATTCCCCACACCATAATCGATAATGGTGACGGGTTCCATAGTGCTCAGAGCACTCCCTTGGTCGAGGCCACGGCACCTCCGGCTTCCGTGACGCTCTGCTGTAACGCCCGGCCGAAGCCTTTGAACATGGCCTCTATCTGATGATGATCGTTTCCGGGTTCCAGGAGGTCGATGTGCAGGGTGATCCCCGCCCGCCGGACCAGCGCTCTGAAGAATTCCTGAACGTTTTCAGTGGACAGATTTCCGATGCACTCCCGCTGAAAAGACGCATTATATCTAAGATACGCCCGGCCACTGACATCGATCACCACTCTCGCCAACACTTCATCCATGGGCATCAGACAGGAACCATACCGAATAATGCCCTGGTTTTCCCGGATTAATTGCAATAAAGCATCGCCCAGTACGATGCCCACATCTTCGACCGTATGGTGATCGTCGACCGCAAGATCTCCCGCAGCGCGGACTTCCAATCCGAATCGTCCGTGAAAAGCGAACAATTTCAGCATATGATCCAGAAACGGGACACCCGTATCAACGCTTGCCTCGCCTTCGCCATCCAGGTTCAGCTCCACCCGGATGTCCGTTTCGTTCGTTTTCCGCTCCACAACCGTCTTTCTCATGGCCGCCTCCTGGTCGAATTCTGGTTCTGTTCACATAAGATTCGCAACAATGCATTCACATCCGTGAAGACCGTTACCCCTTCATCGAAAGCCTGCTCACCGATTTGGACAAAATACGCCGCTGGTGTCGAGTAGCGATCCCGATAATTTTCGATGGTCAGAAAATCATCCCGGGAATCTCCGACGAAGATCATATGCTCCGCCGAATGTCTCCGGGCCATCTGATAGAGAGGTTCCGGATTCGGTTTGATCGGAGTGGAGTCCCCGTCAAAAATAAGATTTTCCGGCTGCCATCCCCCATATCCAATCCGGTCGAGTGCCAGCTGCAACTCCTGTTCGTTCCTGCCCGTATAAATCCCCAACCCGCCCGGGAGCTCCTGCAGGAGGTCAACATCAACCACTACCTCCTCGGATTGAATGGTTCCGGAACATATTTCAAACTTCGGCTCCAAACCGTACAACAGTTCACAATACTCCATGCCGGCGTAGTGCTCCATGGCCAGCCGTCGAATTACGGACGGATGATAGAACATCGTCACCTTCTCTGCATCCGGCTGGTGCTGGCTCCGGATCCAGGCATGTACGCCGGGTAATCCGCCACCGCTGACCTGAATTAAACTGTGCAAGAAGTCCTCCAGGGAAATATCAACGTCCAGCAGCACTCGGCTCAATCTATACACCAGCAAACCCTCCGCCAGATCCCAGTCATTATTAAAACCCGAAACAGTTTTGAAAGCCTGCACTTCTTCAAGAGGAGGCTTTTCCCAATCGGCGATGCCCAGCAGATCGCCGTACTGGCCCACTGCCCGGCTTATGGCCAGCGGAAAAGATCGGCTGGTATCGATGAGCACCCCGTCCACGTCGAACACCAGTAAATCGATCTGTTCCGGGTCTTCCGGTATGCGGTAATTTTCCGGCATGGTGCAAATTTCCTGGCTTATCTAGAGAACGCAAAGAAATGAATGAAACACCGAAAAACACGGAAGAACACTGATAATTTGATGCCTGCTATTTTGATATACAATGTCGCCTTCCGTTTTCTTTTCACTTCTCACTTCTCACTTCTCACTTTTCACTTTTCAACAATGGTTGTGGTGCCCGACAGCAGCTCTCGCAGGGAGTCCATAATCCGGCTATTCTCCTCCTCCGTCCCGACGCTGATGCGCAGATGATTCCCCAGCCCCGGATAATAGGACACATCCCTGACTAAAATTTTCCTTGCCATGAGCTGGTTGTAGAGCCAGGCACTGTCAATATTGGGATGTATAAGAAAAAAGTTCGCCTGCGACGGATAGACTTCCAGCTCGACGAATTGCTGCAATGTTTCATACAGCGAATCCCGCTGCTGTATGATATCGGCGATAATCGTCTCCATGGTTTCTTTCTCGCTCAGCAGGATCTCCACCGCCGTTTCGGTGAATCCATTTAAATTGTAGGGCAAGAGTACTTTGTAAATTTCTGCGGCCATGTCGGGATGCGCGATGCCGTATCCGAAGCGCCCGAAGGCAAAAGCGAAGGCCTTGGAGAAGGTCCGGGTCAGGAGTAAGTTCGGATATTCGTCCAGCAGAGGCAGGAAATCCTGGGTGCTGAAATCTCCGTAGGCTTCATCTACCAGGATGAATCCGCTGCCGGCTTCCAGCAATTCCCGCAATTGTGACTCCTCCAGCACAGTCCCTGTAGGATTGTTCGGCGAACAGACGATGGTGAGCGCCACATCAAATTTGGACACCGCCCGCTTCAATAGATCTACCTGGAAGGTGAAATCGTCAGCCAGCGGCACCGTAATGACCTCCGCTCCCATGATTTCGGCGTAGTGTTTGTAGAGAGTAAAGGTCGGCTCGATGGTCACCAGACATTTCCCGGGTTCCAGCACTGCGTTCATGATGGCCAGCATCACTTCGTTGGAGCCGTTCCCTACCATCAATACGTCTCCAGAGACTCCCAGAGATGTCCCCAGGCGATGCCGGAGCTCTTCGGAACCGAGCCGGGGATAGCGATTCCACTGCCGTTCACGGATCGCTGACAGGATCTTTTGCTTGAGATCATCCGGTAAATCGAACGGATTCTCGTTCTGATTGACTTTGATATCGTAATCGATTTCCGGCAACGTATAGAGTTTCTGTTTCCGAACCGGCTCCTTCACATGCTGGAGTGGGTCAGCGATATTCACCTTACCTCCCTTCTGAGTTCAATCGCACGTCCACCGATCGGGCGTGGGCTTCCAGCCC
>DATFLS010000271.1:0-6160 GCA_035267465.1 bacterium | reverse complement strand
CGGGGAGATCATCCGGGCACTTCTGACGCTTTAATTCGATGCATCTGCCGCAGTAGTCTCCACAGGGTTCATTTCAAAGTCCACCGTAGTGGAATTTCCGGCGACCACGTTCACACCCTCGACAGCCGTTGAATCATAATCAGCTGCCGCCACAGCAGAGAAAGTATTATAGGTGGCTGCCTGCAATCCGATGATAGTATAGGAGCCGTCTGCCTCCGTTAAGGCTGAGGCAACAATACCGGTGTCCTGTTCCGCTTTGACTTCGATGCCCTCCAGTGCATCCCCGGTCTCGGCATCCGTCACCATACCGGTTACCCGTCCGGCGGTGGACAGGTTGGATGACCGGATGACCGGCTTAAAATTGAAGCCTTTGATAGGGCTCGGCGTGAGTGGATTGCCGCGGACAATAAATGAACGGTTAACATCGAAATCCAGCAGCAGCTCAGATGTTAACCCGCCTTCTACCTGAATTGCCGGTTCTATGAATATTTTGATGCCGGTTTGGGCGCCACTGGGCACAAACAGATTGTGTTCGGTGCCGTCATACGTGATGCTGGCTTCTCCGACGTACAATCGGACAAGATCATACTCTCCTGTCGGTACTTCCATTTCAACTACATTTGCTGCCACTCCATTCCGGAAATCCAGCAGGTTAAAACTCTGTTCTTCGGAAGTCAGGGTAATAAAAGGCTTACCTGCTTCTTCACCGGTTTCCACCTTTTCTCTGATAACCATACTGTCTATAGTAACTTCTGTTGCATCCACCGCATCAATGGGCAACGGGGCATCCGTCAGGAGCACACTCAACGTACCGGTAGTGCCCGAGGACTGCCCGGTTGGCATATTACAACTGAAGACACCTGCGAATAACAGGGCTGTGATTGCAATGAACAGTATCCACTTACCTCTTAACATCATCGAGAACCTCCTCATTTTAATTATTCGGGCGGTCCGTTTATCATGTCGCCCTCAATAATTTCAACTTCTGTGCCGTCAGGCAACTTAGTTGGTATAAATAGCTGTAATCAATGGGATTAAGCTGATTGGTACAATTGGTGAAGTTCGACCCGCAGGTCGATTCGGGGGACAGAGTGGTCGAATATCAGTTCTCAGGGGAATGTATCTTTAAAAGAGGGGCTCTTTTACCATAGATCACTGGGGATTTTCACCGACAGGAGAAAGAGAATAGAGTGATAATGTTGTATAGAAGTGATACAGATCACAAAGATGGGCAAAGATGGGAAACATCCTGCCGGATTAAATATCTTCCGGCGTCAATTGCCGTGGAAGCTCCGGATTGGAGTACACTTGATCCTGAGATTGTTGGATGGGAGAGTTGGTGACCAATTTCAAATGACAGCAGGATCTTCTGTTCGGGCAATCGTTACATCAGAGTCTCACCGGCGCTGATTCAGCAGAAGTTCGAAAACAGTGGCATCGTGGGTAGGCAGGCGGAAAATGTCGTAATCGCCGTCCCCTTCCACATCGGCAACCTGCCCGTTGTAGATACCGGCATCCGTGATTAGGAATGTCTCCCAGGATTCGTTCTGGCCTTGGTTGCGAAAAATAATGACCGGAAATACAACCCGATCCAGAGCCTTCGCCCGGTTCGTATTTACTCCTGCCAGGACGTCGTAATCATTATCACCGTCCATGTCGTATACCTGCAAAGTGTGTGCGGCAGGCAGTGAGTCTGTGATGACATGCTCCGTCCAGGTGCCGGTTTCGGGATCTTCACTGGAATACCAGGCCACCGGATATCCGGTCCGCTCGGAGTGCGAGATGAACACCTCTGCCATGCCATCGCCGGTGATATCTCTGCAAAACACTTTGGTGGCGTTCTGCGACCAATCGCCGGTTTGATTATGCCATTTGTCGTCGATGCTGCGAACAATCCATTCTCCGCTCAAATCGCCGCCGGGATTTTGCACCCAATAGCCGTTGGCGGCGATATCCGGATAACCGTCGCCATTCATATCGCCGACATCCATGCCCTCATGGAGATTCTCGATGGGCATGTTGACGACCTTGCTCCAGGTATCCGGCAAATCCTGTCGAAACACGGATAACGTATGCTGTTCATAGGTAATGGTCACCAGGTCGAGGGTTTCGTCATTGTTGAAATCCGTTAGGTTTACATCTTTGATAAAATCCGGTGCCTGACCGATATGGTGCGGCCTCCAGTCCGGTTTTTCGTACCAGTAAATCTCGGTTGGTGTGCCTGCGCTATCCCACTCACCGGGATGAGCGAACCCGAGCACATCCGGATCGCCGTCCCCGTCGATGTCGCCGATATCCATATCACCACAGGCGAACGTGCCGCCGTTCGGGGCCTGTTCAGCGATGATGTGACGGGACCAGCTCTGACCGCCTTTGCCCGCTTCCAGCCATCCGAGCCAGCCGCCGTGGCCGTTATTGTTCTGGAGTGCCACATCAATCAATCCGTCTGCATTGAGATCACCCGGGGCGCGCGCCCACCAGAGATTGGCGTCCGTCGCAATAGTTGCCGTTTGAAAACCCATCCCGGACTGGCAGCTGAGCTGCAGCAGAGTGATGAAAAGCAGCAGTATGATGCCAGATTGAATTCGGGGGGAGTGGACACCTGTTGCCCGGACACGGTTGCAAAATTCCGGTTGCATGGATTTCTCCTTTACATAATAATTATGAAATCTATTCCGGCTGTGCAAGTCTGGCTGCTTTCAGGATTTACCGTTTGTGGATGATCGGGGAAATAAAACGAACCCTTCACTTTTCTTCGAGAGCGAGTAATCGAATACCATTCCATCTAAGGTTGAATACAACTCCGGGGCGATCAGCATAATCTTTCGTCCGGTTCGGCTCCTCACCACGAAGTCGCCCGCCTGTTGCTTGTCGAACGCGAGGTTAATTGCATTCGAAAGGCCGTGGTTGAGCGAAAGACGGATTGCCAGGCCGGGTGCGGAGGAATAATTTTGGATGGCTTCCTGAAGCTTTTGCTTTGCTGATGGAGTGACCACAAACATTGTTTTCCCTCCTTTTTAGACTGTTGGAATTCGACAACGTGACCTTCTATTAGTTCTCGGATGATTTCCTCTCCATAGAAGATTTCCCCCAGTCCTCACTCCAGAACGGATGATAGGGAACTGTGGGGACCGCATCATGATTGCTCACTTTCCGGGGAGTAGGATGCCCTCTGTACCTTCCCAGATTGAAATACCAATCGTGAAATCTACCGGAGCAAGTCGGTCCTCACGAATATGTCAAGCAGAGAGTGAGCAGGGAGAAGCGCCAGACCCGGCAGAGATTCACCTGCGGCCAGAACCATTCGTCGGTTGCAGCTGATTGGACAAAGTACGAATAAGAATGGTTCCTGCCTCAGAGTGAAAAGAAAACTTACGCGAAAGCGGAAGCAGACGGAAGTCAGGGCCCTTACAATCAGTACCGATCATACACGACTCCTGTTATAGATTGAGATGTCGTGTTTTCAGATTTCAGCGAGAAGTATCAATGAGAAGCGAAAAACCGTATATCGAATCGCATCATTATAATACACGAATGTTTGTTGATATTCAATAGAATTGTTGTCCCAACCTGCGATCCGTTCCCAGAAACGAGCCGGGAGCCATCCGATGGACGGATTCAAGATAGGAGAGCCGGACAGTGAGTACTGATCTGGATGCCCTCCCAGGGATATTTACGCACCATCCGGCTATTGATATGAATGAAGTATGAACGGAAAAGCAGCTGCCAGATCCATTGACTTGTTCTAGAAACAGGGGGTTCGAATGCGATGTTCGGATCCAATGGTTGCGTCTCCTGCCAGCCTTCTCTTCATTGTCCAATTACCACTCAGCATCTGCTTTACACTTAATACAAGTATGATGCCAGTCGAAAACCTCTTTCAAATCGAGGTCGGGTTAAGATTGTGTAAATGTGTGAATTGGAAAGAGGTCGAGGAATTCGAGACTCAAAATTGACAGGTTGAAAAGCGGTTGATATGAACCGCTTTCTGTACGATTCGGTTGATATGAACTGCTTTGGAAGAACCCGGCAATTTCTCAGAGCACTGATTTTGTTACCTCCAGACGAAGTCTGCAAAATCTTAACCCTCCGGGTGAGAATATATCAATGGCCCTCGCAGACCAATCGGGACCTGTGCAGCAGCCTGCGAACTCCCATCAATCGAATAACTCCTGCTGCTGATCGGGGTCCGGATATATAACGGTGCGATCCTCTGTGATGATTGCCATTTGCTGGAGGGTATGTGGTCGAACCTGATTCGAATCGATGATATGATGCACCGTGATATCTCTGGCAATTAGGTGATCAGCGAGAATCCGGCGATGACACCGCCAGGGGACCACTTCAGCACACATGAGTACCACAGTTTGTTCTTCGCTAATTTTAATGATTTGACGCAGTGCAGCCTGGGCCTGTCCTGAATTGAGATGGTCAGCATACGCCTGGAAGTCCATTACCCGCCAGCCGGTGTTGGGATTGTCCGGAGCCGGCGGGCCGCGTCGACCTCCCAGTAATACCTCATGCCGATAACCGATCGTAGCAGCCGCCAGTGATTTTTTGAGATCACCTTCATTAAATTGGGGGTGCCTTTTGCTCCCGGGATACCGGCGAACGTCTATCAGGAGGTTGATTTCATATGCACGCAGCAGAGATAGAAATTCCCCCGCAGTGCGTGACGAATGTCCTACTGTATACATTCTCACCATGATATGAAGATAAGCAATGATTCCGGAGCATCAAGTCCATCTGGTATGTGATATCATTCGATGGATGAGCAAAAACTTCCGAAGGCTCACCTTTTTAGCAGCATAAGGATGGTCGATCCCTTCTTTATCGATTGTGATCCACCAACCGCAGGGACTGGTCATCGATTCGAAGGAGGGAAATTCAAATCCGTCATTATCCACCAGAAAACATAAAACCTATATTTTCAGCAAGGACAACAAAATAGTATAGTAAATTGGTTCAGACAGCTCTAACTTTAATTAATTATTTAACCTTTTGTATCTACTCTCGTATCATTACTAAAGACGCCGCACTGAGGAAGGTTTGTTATATCTTATGAATAAAGTCCGTTCAGCAGAGAACGAAGAGATGCAGGCTCTGTTGTGGCGCTGCCAACAGGGGGATGTCTCGGCGTTTCGCATTGTGGTCGAACGGAATCAGCAATATGCATATGCTCTGGCATTTCGGTTGTTGATGAACAGAGAAGATGCGGAAGATATTGTGCAGGAGAGTTTTCTCCGGGTGTGGAAGCATGTGAAGCGCTTCGATATCAACAAGAAATTCACGACCTGGTTGTACACCATCGTGACTCATCTCTGCTACGATTATCTGAAATTGTCCCGGAGGAATGAAACCGGGTTATCCAGAGAGGACCTGAACACCAATCACGGCAGTCAGATGGGAGACTCCCCGGAATCGGATTGTGTGGACCGGGAATTCTATTCCAAATTCTATCAGGTTATCGCAGAGCTACCTCCGAGGCAGAAGACAGTATTGGTGCTCAGGGATCTTCAGGATTTGAGTGTAAGCGAGGTTGCACATGTTCTGGGCATTTCGGAGAGCGCGGTGAAAAGCAACCTGTGTTATGCCAGGAAATCAATCCGGAAGCACTTAGACTTAAAGAACAGGAGACTATGAAGACCATGCACTGTGATCGATATGCCAAGTTCCTGTATATGTACAAAGAGGGTGAACTTGATGCCCGGGAACAGCGGAACCTCTTTGATCATCTGGAACAATGCCGGCACTGCCGCTCTGAGTTGGAACAAATCCGTCATCTCAAGGAAGCGATGGGTGCTTTGCAGTCGCATCCGCCCAAACTGTCCCGTCCGGAGCGACTCACAAATCGCATCATGCGGCAGGTACAGGGGAATCAGCTAACGGATACACCTCTGAACCGTATCGGAAGATTTGAACAATTCATCGACTGGCTCGGTATCCCCCGGGTAAGACTTGCCCTGATCTCGGCGGCAGTGGGGATTATCCTGCTGTTCGCTTTCCAGGAGATGATGATTCTCTCCCGGCTCAGCAGTCTTGAGCGAAAAATTGAATCAACTACCAGGCTTACGACGGTTGTCTCCAATACCGAAAGACTGGAACGCGTTATCAATAAACTGCTGGCCGATATACCCGAAGTGACAGGCAGCCACTTGAT
>DATFLS010000270.1:0-3504 GCA_035267465.1 bacterium | reverse complement strand
GATATCGAAGGGGATCTCAC
Source organism: bacterium (assembly GCA_035267465.1). GTDB lineage: Bacteria > Fidelibacterota > JAANXI01 > JAANXI01 > JAANXI01 > DATFLS01. The sequence continues at coordinate 3,484 of DATFLS010000270.1, read as the reverse complement.
GGATCCCGGGCATTCGTATAAGATCCATGTTTCGCACGCTGTTGATGAAACGGGTTTCGACGAAGAGTTCCTCAGTGCGCTGAATGACTCGGGCGCAGATATGGTGGTTGATCTCTCGGATCAGCCGGCATATCGCCCAATACGAGCGCCCGGTGGTGATTATGGTCGGTGGGGCGGCCGGGGTCGGGAAATCTGCCCTCGCCGCCGAACTGGCCCGCCGGTTCGGTATTGATCAGGTGATCGGGACTGATACCATTCGGGAAATCATGCGGTATATGGTTCCCAGAGATCTGATGCCGGTGCTGCACGAGTCAAGTTTTATGGCCGGGAAATCTTTGAAAAATCCGTATATCAAGAATAAACTTATTTACGCCTTCGGTCAGCAGGCAAGCCTGGTGGGAGAGGGCGTGCGGGCGTATGTTGAACGGGGGAAAAAGGAAGGCGTCAATACCATCATTAACGGCGTCCATCTGGTTCCCGGTCATGTGCATCTGAACTTCGATGATCCCTCCATGTTTTACTTTCACTACATCATTTATCTGTCTGACGAAGAGGAACACCGGCAGCGGTTGCATCTCCGGGCGGAGGGCAGCCTCCGGGATCCGGACCGGTATATTCAACACCTGAACGCCATTCGCCGAATCCAGGAATACATGCGGGACATGGCGGAGCAGGCGAATGTGTTGGTTATCGATAATGTGGATCTGGAGAGTACGGTAAAGATGATCATGAATGATGTTACGAACGCACTGGAAACGGAGGTTGTTTCGTGAACAACACCGAGCATCCGACACTGGAATTCGATTCCCCCATCCGGCGATTTGTCACCAAACGGCTCATCGGGGTCGATAAAGAGGTTTCCATCCGGGATGCCGTATCGAAAATGGTGGATTTCAATATCAGTTCCATGGCTGTTCTGGAAGGGGAAGAAGTCATTGGATTTTTTACCGACGCTGATATCAAAGAACGGGTGGTGGCCAGAGGATTGTCCTGCCAGGAACCGGTGAATGACATTATGACGACCGATCTCATTACCGCGGACATCAATTTTTCCATCCGGGAGGTATTGGAAATCATGTCCAAACACGGGATTAAACATATCCTGGTCACCGAACAGAGGAAAACGGTGGGCATTATCACGCTGCGGGACCTGGAAACCATGGATCGACAGAAATTCGAAACCTACATCGCCAGGGAGTAGTATGCGGATTTTTCACTTTTCCGATACTCACGTGGGCAGCCGGGAACACTTTAACGAAGACGCCCTGCTGCGGATTTTCGAAGAAATCAATACCGGGGATTACGATCTGGTGATCCACACCGGCGATATCACGGAGGGGGGACAGCGCAAGGATTACGAACGGGCGGAAAAAATCTTCGAGGGACTGGAGAAGCCTGTCATCATTCTGCCGGGGAATCATGACACCCGATCGGGCGGACTGCATCTGTTCGAGGAATACATCGGGCCTTCCAATGATGTGCGGGAGATTGGTGATGCGGTGGTGATCTATGTGAACAGTTCTATTGCCGACAGCAATGCCGGGCGGGTGGGCCGGGTGAAATACAATCTCATCCGGGACGCACTGAACGAGTATAGCGACAAGCCGATCAAGATCATTGGAGTGCATCATCACATACTGCCGATTCCCATGTCCGGCCGCGAGCGGAATACGCTCTCCAATGCCGGGGACCTGCTGGACCTCATCACCCGGGCCGACGTGGATATGGTGCTCTCCGGTCATCGCCACTATCCCAATGTCTATCATATCGAAGGGACGATGGTGATCAATGCCGGCACCGCTTCCTCCCGAAAAACCCGGTACGGCGACGTGAATTCCTATAATATTATCGAGATCGGCGGGGAAACCAAACGCGTCGAAACCCATCGCCCGGACCGATCGACTGTGACCAGGGAATTTCCGGCCCGGGAGAAGCGGATCTATTCTGATTTCGGGGAACGGGTCTTCCGGGCCGTGCATGTCTCGAATACCTTCATTTCCAATACCCGGGCATTTCTCACGCAGCACCTGTCGAATGCGTTGAATACCATCCGAAGTCTTGAGCCGGACCTGATGGTACACTGCGGCGGTGTGGTTCAGGAGGGTATCCAGCAGGATTACGACCTGGCGCTCCGCTACCTGGAGGATTGCGACTTCCCGATCATATACACCCCGGCTGGGAGGGATATTAACTATCTGGGCTATCACCTGTTCAATACGTATTTTGGTCTGCAGGATCAGAAATATGCCACAGATGAAATGTTGTTTCAGGGGATCTCGTCCGCCCAGTATGATTCCACCATCGGAATCGTGGGAGAAACCGACCGGGGAGAGTTAGTTGGGAAAATGAATGCAGCTCCGCAAAAGTTCAAGGCGTTGTTTCTCCATCACAATATAATTCCCATTCCCCATTCCCGTGAGAAGGGTCTGTTGGAAGATGCCGGAGATTTCCTGCGGGAAGTGCTGGATGCCGAGATTGATCTGGTCCTGACCGGAACCTCCTCCCATCCGTATGCCGCCAAAGTCGATAACACCGTAATCGTCAATGCCAATTCCCTCAGCAGTATCTACCAGCGCAGCCTGTTCGGGAATTCGTTTAACCTGATAGACATCTACGAAGGCGTGATTGCGGTCTTTGAAGTGAACAGTTTGTGGGGCAAGCGCAGATTGCTGGGCCTCTACGAACGGAACCATCAATAGACAACCGTGGACGCAAAGGACATCCCCAAAGATACCCCTGTTGTTTCAGTGTCGGATCTTTCCGTGAAACGACGAGAGTACCTGCTGCGGGATATCACCTGGCACGTTTATCCCGGACAGCACTGGGTTATGCTCGGACCGAACGGATCCGGGAAGACCACCTTACTGAATACGCTGACTGCCTATTTTCCTCCGACAACCGGAACGGTAACTGTCGATGGAAAAGAATTCGGCCGGTATGACTGGCGGGAACTCCGGAAGCGTATCGGGATCGTGAGCAGTGCGGTGAAACGCAAGATCCACCGGCCGGTGACCGCCAGAGATATGGTGCTCAGCGGGAAAGACGCCCGCCTGAATTTCACCGGGGATGTCACCGAAGATGACAGACGACGGGCCGACGGAATTCTGGAGCAGTTGCACTGTACTCATCTGCGGGATCGGCTGTGGCCACAGCTTTCCCAGGGAGAGCGACAGCGAGTGATGATCGGCCGGGCGCTGATGGCCGATCTCTGCCTGCTGATTCTGGATGAACCGTGCGCGGGCCTTGACCCGGTGGCCAGGGAGCGGTTCCTCGTGTTCATCGAAGATCTGGCACAGTCCGTGCACAGTCCGACAATGGTATTTGTGACCCATCACGTTGAGGAGATTATGCCCACCTTTACGCATGTGCTGCTCCTGAGATCCGGAACGATCCTTGCCTCTGGTCCGAAACAGGACGTTCTGAATTCCGCTGTTCTGTCTGAGACGTTCGATGCTTCGATTACACTCCGTCAACAGAATTTTAG
>DATFLS010000269.1:0-2130 GCA_035267465.1 bacterium | reverse complement strand
GGGGTGTCCGGGGTGATATCCGGCTCGTTCAAATCGTATTCGATGGCCACCCGGGGACCCCCGTATTCCGTCCACTCCTTCCTGAACACGATATCGGAAATATCAATCCAGGCGGTGCCGCCGGCCTGATGCAGAACCCGGGTCTGTTGGATGTCTTTTTCACCCGGGGTGATAATGCGAATGGAGGCGGAAGTCACCGCATCGATTCCGGAACCAGCGAATAACAGATAACCGGCCACTCCCAGCACGACGAGGATTACAGCACCGGCCAGCCAGATCCACTTGGTCATAGTCACGTATCGGTTTCCGGGTAAGGGTTCAGGTTCGGGGATTCATCAGTGCAGTTCAGCTGATTTCAGGCACGATCCAGGGTTTACGGTATTCCTTGGTCAAATGCTGGTTCGCTTCCGAATTATCCGTTTGCTCTGTTTCCGGATTGTATTCCAGTTTGACATTCCCGGCCCGATACGAAGCGTTGGCCAGATGTCCGAGTGCTGTGGAGTAGTGGGCTTCGGCCACATCGCCCCGCGGCTGTTCCCGGGTGCGGATGCACTCCAGCCAGTCCGTTAGGTGCTCATCCGTGGACTGCCGGCCATAGGTGGATGTGATCAACTCCTTGTCGTTGTTATAGATCTGCCAGCCACCGCCGTGCCGGCCGAAGTACATGAAGCCCTCGGATCCGCAGATTTCCACCTTGGTACTGTTGAAGGGCCAGTCCGGGAACGAATCGGTATCGCGAATGGTACTGGGGGTTTTCTGCATATAGGACGTCCACAGTGTGGATTCAGCCACCATGGTCAGATTGTCTCCGAATTCATATGTCACCAGCTGGGTATCGGGAATCTCTCTGCCGTCATCGAAGTAGTGGACGCCCCCGGCATGATACACGGATTTCGGGGCCACCCTGTTGATCAGCGCCCGTGCTGCATCCAGCTGATGAATCTGGTCCCCCAGAATGCCGCCCACACTGTACTCCCAGCGATTAAACCACCACCGGCCGGGACTGTACGGCGCCTTCTCGGAAGGTCCGCACCACATATCCCAGTCGAATCCGTTGGGTACGGGCTCTTCCGATCCCCTGGGACTGGGACTGTGCTTCATCATGTTGAACACTCGTATCAGGTGGATGTCCCCCAGCTGCCCGGATTGCAGGAACTCCAGCGCCTCCATGAAATACGGAGCACTTCTGTTCTGGATACCGGCCTGCACCACCCGTTCATATTTCCGGGCGGCATCCACCATCTGCCGGCCCTCCCACAGGGTCAGCGACAGCGGTTTTTCCACGTACACATCCTTCCCCGCCTGGCAGGCCCGGATGGTGCCCAGGGCGTGCCAGTGATCCGGGGTGGCGTTCACGATCCCCTGGATGGTCTGATCATCCAGCATCTTGCGATAATCCTGCACCATCTGGGGGCGGGTGTTCGTCCGGCTCCGGACCTCCTCCGCCGCCCGGCCGAACTGCCGGGCGTTCACATCGCAGAGATAGACGATGTCCACATCCGAGCGGGCCGCCAGCCGGGCTGTCAGATAGGTGCCCCGGCCTCCGATTCCCATCATTCCGACTCTGATCCGATCATTAGCACCGAACACTCTACCGGCACCCAGGGCGGTAGATACCACCATACCGCCAACCATCGTAGCTAAAAATTGCCGTCGGTTCATCACATTATTCATAATCTCACCTCACAGCGTTTCCCAGGAACAGTTCTCTCCCGGTTGATTATATGCCTCTTGTTTAAAGTCGTGTTCGTATTGAGGATCAATTCGTTAACCCCTGCGCAATCAATGGCTCACAGCAAAAAGATTCTCATAATGCGGGGATGGTTCGAAGATCCCGCCGCTGGTGGTGTAAAATTCTTCTGTCAGGTGAAATACTCCGTCACGGGGCTCCATCCACTCCGCAGGATAGAGCGGATGATACTGCTGCATGTCTTCCCAGTGATCGTAATTCTGATGGCCGTTCATCTCCAGTAATCCGATACCGAGTTCCGGGAACGGAGCCAGCCGGGCGGCCACATTTTTGTTCCATTCCACCAGGATGGGATTCACCGTTAAATCCGCGCAGAAGGAGGGCACGTTATTTTCGTATGCCACCTGCGCAATTTTCATGGTCATGCTGAGCGTATTTGC
>DATFLS010000268.1:0-2087 GCA_035267465.1 bacterium | reverse complement strand
CAACCCGGGAAGCATAACCGCCGAATCGAATCATCGCAATGACGGGATCACCGGCTGCGACTCCGGAAACACCCGGACCGACCTCATCTATCACGCCAGCCACCTCATATCCAACCACGCAGGGAAGATCCGGAGCATCCTGATACATCCCCATCCGGGCCATGATGTCCGCAAAATTGATCCCGGCAGCCCGGACATCGATGCACACCTGACGTTCTCCCGGCACCGGATCCGGCTCCTCCTTCACCTTCAGCACTTCGGGCAGTCCCGCTTTGGTTATCCAGACTCGTCGCATGATTTGCCCGGTCCCCCTGATTACTGTACTGCTCGTATTTTCACCGCCCAGAACCCCCGCGCCGGCGCCTGTAATCGGATTCGCGAATCGCCCTCTGTCTCCGTCGCCTCCTGCCACTGGCTCGCCGGAATATCCAGCCACTGGATTACTAACCTCGCTTCCGGACCGGTTCCGGACACATCGAGCCAGACATCGCCTCCCTCCGGAAAGAAGATCGCATAACTGCGGCCGGGCACCGCCATGCAGTATGCTTCATTATCCGCCCGCTGCGACAGTAAATCGTTGTGGGGACCGGCCTGAAAAACGTTCACACTGTCGGTGATCATCCGGAGGCTGCGGATATTCGCCTGAGCCGTTGCATTCAGCCCGAGTCCGGAGGTCGGCCGGTGAAACCGGGTGGCAGCCAGCCCGCCGAACATATTTCGCCACATCCGCTCGATGCCATCCCGATCCGTTCCATAGCGGCCGGTATCGGCCCCGTAGACTTTGACATTGTTCAGCGGACGGATATCACCCGAGTCGATCACCCGCTGGCGCTGAGCCTGGGCATTATCCCAGTGAGTCTGGCCGCGCTGGTGATTATTCTGCGAGATGTCAACAAATGTATATAGTTCCGGATGATCGAAGGTGTTATCGTGCATGGGATGGGAAAGATCCCAGGGATCCCACATCTCGGTTGTCTGTACCGTCACCCCTTCTTCTGCTGCCCTGTTCCGGACGAAGCTGGCCCAATAAGCACCCCACTCGGGCGTGACACTGGTCTCGTTATCCATGCAGTAAAGGACGTGCCCGTATTCCAGGGAATAAGACAGCAACTGGTTCACAAATTGCTCCTGATATTGCAGCACAATCGTATTATCGTCCTCCGCGGGCACCGACCGGAAGAACGGATTCTCAGTCCTCGTGGGGTGGGTGGTCACCCGCGTGGGCAGTCCGGATTCCGCAGCGGAATAATTTATATTATTTTTCGGATTAAACGGGTTCACGTCCCAGACATCCCGGTAGTAATCGAACGTCGCCCAAAGTTCTATCTGCACGAAAATGTTCCCCCGGGCGGTTAACTCCAGAAACCGGGAAAATCTCGACCAGTACTCGGGATTCGGCTCGTCGAGGTCGTACAGGCCCGTGTCCGGATCTTTCTGAAAAGGCCAGACGTTCCCCTTATCCCGCGACGACATCGTACACCGCACATAATTCCCGCCCACGGATTGCAGGAGATCCAGCTGTTCTTCGATACCAGTGATCTGAAAGAGATTATCCTCAACCGATCCGCCGATGAGCAACACCGGCCGGCCATCATACGACCAGTAGAAGGGATTCTGCGCAAAAGGTTGAATCGGAGCTGACGGCCCTCCACACCCGGAGACCAGAAACATGGGCAGCAGGAGGAGCCACCACAGTCGGTGGAAGGAAAAAACGGAAGATCGCAGAGTAAATCTTTCTTGACCCAAAGATACTCACTCGACTAATTCTCTGTCACTGCTAAAGAAAAGAAAATCAGAACTGTAATTCAATGGGAAATGTGAACATTCAGCCGTTCGGTATGCAATCCGCCTCGAATATCAGAAAAACAGCCTACACGAGACCCCGGGCCGGAAATCAATGAGGTTAGTGGTGACTCCCCTTCAATAACATCGGTTTTCCGGAATGCAGGCACTCATGGGCATGCAAATAACTATCCGCCTCGGAGATGGAATGTCATTTCTGCTTGGAAAAAAATCCCGCTGATCACTGAGAAATGAAACCCCGGAGCGAATTGTTCGTGTCCGGGAGTGTAAAGACAGCGCCCCGG
>DATFLS010000267.1:0-7712 GCA_035267465.1 bacterium | reverse complement strand
CATTATCGCAAATTCCAGCCGTATCGGAGCCAAGAACGTCCAGGGAGAATCGGTGATAGCCCACAGCCTCTTTTATGGCAACGGGACGAATACGCTCAATGTTAATCTCGATGAGGAAACCATACTGTTCGCAGATCCCCTGTTGACGGATCAGTATGGACTTGCGGAGAACAGTCCGGCCCGGAATGCCGGGGTGTCACAGTACATGTGGCAGGGAAAGAATATCGTCAATCTCTCCCCGGATCAGGGCGATGCCGGTCCTCCGAACCTCGGCGCAAGGGATGCTCCCTCATTACGCTCTCTCGATTGGAGCAGCCAATCCTCCTCACCTGCTGCCGACGCCGTTGAGATCACCGAGGTGTTCGAAACCCCGCGTGACACTGACGACAATGTGGATTCCCCGGCCGTGTGGCACGGGCCGAACGGGGAGCACTGGCTGCTGGCAACCGCCAAAGACGGCGACGTCATCCGCGTCCATGACGCCGCCACCGGGGAATCGATGAAGCGCATCGGCGGCGAAGGCACCGGACCCGGACAGCTCGACCGGCCCAACGGCGTCGCGGTCATTGATGATCTGATGATCGTCGTGGAGCGCAACAACCGGCGCATCCAGGTCTTCTCCCTCCCGGGAGGCGAATCGCTGGGCACGTTCGGGGAAGACCTGCTGCGATGGCCGTACGGTCTTACCGTATACGCAGAGGAATCGGGCAGGTATGTGTTGTACGTGACCGACATGTACGAAACCCCCGATGAGGAGATTCCCCCGGATGAGGAACTCGGCGAGCGCATCAAACAGTTCCGGTTCTCGGTGGAAGGGGGAGCGCTCCGGAGCGAGCATGTGCGCTCCTTCGGCGAGACATCCGGTCCGGGCGTGCTGCGCAAGGTCGAGTCCACCTGGGTCGACCCGCCCGAAGACCGTCTCCTGATTGCCGAGGAGCTGGAGGGCGAGTCCCAAATAAAGATCTATCACCTGAACGGAACCTATGCCGGGGAGTCCATCAGTACGAAGTACTTTCCCAACGAGGCTGAAGGTATCGTGCTCTATCCGTGCGGCGACGGCGGCTACTACCTCGCCACAGACCAGAGCGGGACCATGAACACCTTTCACGTCTTCGACCGCGTGAGCCTGGAACATGTCGGCTCGTTCCGCGGGGAGACGGTGCGGAGCACCGACGGCATTGCCGTCACCGCGCGGCAGTTCGGTCCCTTTGGCAGCGGCGCCTTCTACGCCGTGCACGACGACGGCAACACCGTCGCCTTCGACTGGACCGACATCGCCCGAGCCCTGGACCTCCGCACCGACTGTACAGATGAGTAACAGGAGCCAGACAATTGGACGGCTGACCATCGACGATTGACATCTGTATTTTGATGTCCGCCTGAAGTATAGGCCGCTCCCATCTATCCTGTCGTTCCATCGTCGCCCAACACTTGCTTCTCACTTTTCACGTTTCACTTCTCACGGTCTTTTCATCTGTGGTTGCATATGTGAGAGGGGCCGGGCGGTCCGTATTCCGTTCCCCGTATTCCCTTCCTCCCCTTGTCACAGATAATCCTTCCAATGCCAGAGATTTCTCGGTATAATTAGCAGAGTGGTCAGTAATGGTGGGAATTATAAACCCGATGAAGAAAAGTACGAAACAAACCATCGAGCAACTGGAATCGCTTCCTGAGACTTTGCGAAGTGAGGTACGAGATTTCATTGCACTCCTCCGCAGTAAGTATCTCTCTTCAAAAATCACTGAGAAGCAAAAGGCAGGAAGCCTATCTGAAGAAGCATTTGTCGGGATCTGGAAAGATCATAAGGAGTTCCGGGACAGTGTTTTCTGGGTCAGAGAGAACCGGCGAAGCCCGGGTGCAGCTAGCGAATGGTTCCGTTCATAATGCCGAAATCCATTGGTATGAAGCCCATGGAGTTGGAAAGAAGGAATTCAAAATCAAACAATTGATTGACTGAGTCGATGGTCAAGCAGCCTGCACATACCGAAGATCTCCAATTTGTCCTCTGTATACGAAATGATGAGTACCCCGCCTCGTTAGAGCGCGGAAAAGTATATCAGGTTCCCGGGGATACGGTTTCAGAAGAACAGCATTTGATCCGGATTATTGATGAATCCGGTGAGGATTATGTCTATCCGCAGGAGTTTTTCGTGGAGATTGATCTCCCGCAAGCCGCCCGGGATGCCTTGGTTGCGTGAGAGAGTTCGCTCCATCCCCGGATAAATATCTGGAATACTCTGTATAAGACATCATGCCGGTGGAAGGGCGGTTTTTACAGAGTCATGTATTGTTGTACAGATAACGAGATCTGATACTTCCCTCCACATGACAATTCGATTATCAATGAAGCCTGACATAGCCAGTCGTCAGCAGATACCCATTTAATCCGCTTCTCGGCTCCGGAACCCATGTGTCCGCCCGATATTCAGGTATATTTCATTCCTATGGGGTGTGAGTAATTTTTGGAATTTTTCTCCTCCCAATATATTGTTCCGAACAGGGAATTCCCTCTGTAGAAATCCTGTATGCACAGATGCCTTGAGTTCTGGGAGGGACGAGATATGTCAAAGGTAACTTATTTAAAGAAGGCAAACAGGATTCCGAGGATGGCACCGATTTGTCCAATCCAGAAGATGAACATCCATTTGATGAGCTCTGTTCTGACTTTGGCGATTTCCGTGGTCATCCGTGTATCCAGTTTCGCAGTTTCATCAGTAATCCGCTTATCCAGTTTCGCGGTTTCATCAGTAATCCGTTGATTCACCCGGCCGATTTCTTCACTGAGGCGCCGCTCGAATTTTTCTTCTACGAATTCCAGGATGTTCTCCTTTTGGCGATCCCCGGATTGATTAAATAATTCGACCAAGGCATCCGTCCCCTCATCGCCGAGTTTCTCCCGCAAGGCTTTTGGTATGGTAATGATGGTCATGCATTATCTCCGTGGTAAGAAAATACAGGGAAGTGGGTTTTGAATGCAAGGAGAAAGTACCGCAGGGAGATGAAAGAACCGAGGACAGAAAAGGAAAAAGGGGAAGAACAGTTAAAAAGTGACTTGGAGTTGTTATGCTCAGAGGCTTTCGCCATTTATACTAATCCATTCAATCCATGGAATCTGTCCCCCAATGGCATAAGTCCCGGCAGGGACAATTCATTGAACCCGGTTATACATTCCGCCCCGCCCGTCAGTGGCCGGGCAGGCCGGAACGGGGAGAGTATTGGGTTTCTGCTTGCCGGACCAGACAGCCCCTCCGGGGCTGACCTTTCCCCATCTCCTAACCTCTTAACAACAGACCATTGACGGTTGACCATTGACCTTGTTATTATTTCCGCCTCAAGTACAGACTTCTCTCAAGCATCCAATGGCTCTATAGTTCCCCAACATTTGCGTTTGCCTTTTGCCCTTTGCCGTCTGCCGTTTGCCTTTTATCTGCGTTCATCTGTGGCTACCCATGGTGGAGGGGCCGGGCGGTTGCCAACTGCCAACTGGCTGTCCCGGTCTCCTCCTGTTATATCCTTTTGATATATCATAATATCAGAGAGATATACTGTCCGCAATCATTTCGGAACCGGATGAATAGTAACTGATTAATTCCCTTCGGTTTACCCCCGGATGCTTTTCCTGTGGCATTGAACTTGCAATTGACAGAATGATTATACGTGGGTTCAAGGTATTACTTCTCTGTCAATGAATGATGAGGAGAATGTGCTATGAAGTACCGATCAATTCATCAGTTGATCTTCATACTAACTGTCGTTCTCATGCTCACTGGCTGCGGGGATGAACCGGAAACCGGTCCGTCGGTCCCGGGTTTCCGGATACCCCGGGAACCACCGCAGGCCCATTACACCATCCGGTTTGCTGCGGATACGGCGGCACAGACTCTCACCATCGGGGAAACCATCCGGCTGACCAACACCACTGCCGAATCTATCACCCATCTCGCTTTCGACAGAGCGTGGGATCCAGAAAATCCCATGGAAGTCTCCATGGCCGGGCAGGACCTTTCCGTATTGGAGGATTACGCCGATAATGTGGGGGTGTCGCCAACCGTTTACAAACTGCCGGAACCGCTCGACCCGGGAGACCAGGCGGAGCTGGAGGTCCGGCTGGTCCGGAAGGGGGATGTCAACGACGAGATCGCCCGGAACAATCCCCTGATCCTCACCAGATGGTATCCGGAACTCTGGTGGGGACACGAACAGCACAATACTTTCGATGTCAAGGTCGATGTTCCTCCGGGATACGTGGTGGCGACCAGCGGGGTGCTGAATCAGGAGACCGGATATTATCACGCCGAACGGGTGCGCTCGTTCGGCATCATCATTGGAAAAGATTTGTATACCATGGAAGACCGGGCCGGGGACGTACTGGTTCGGGCGCTGTATAGGGAGGAGGGAACACCCTGCGCCCGGCTGCTGGTGTCCACTGCCGTAGATGTTATCGAGTTTTATCGCCGGCGATTCGGTTTTTATCCCTATCCCATCCTGGCCATTATTCCCGGCATGGATTATCCGGCGGGCGGATATCCCGTGGCAACCAATATCGTGGCCGTTCACGGACAGGAGCGGATGGATGATCGACCGGAACTGCACTGGCGCTGGATCACCGCCCACGAAATCGGTCACGAATACTGGTATGAATACGTGTTGTCCGAGGACTTCGAACATTATGGCTGGCTGATGATCGGTCTGGGGGTTTATACCGACAGAGCATATGTTCTTGCCAGAGACCTGGGTACTGCAAAGCACCGGAACATGATGCAGCGGTATATCCGGGGAGTGCGGGAACATGTGAACACCACCATCGAGCGTCCCCCGGAGGCCATTGAAGATGCGGACTTCGATTTCAACAACGTCGTAAAACATGGCAAGGGATACAGCGTTATCAGTGCACTGGGTGTCACCCTGGGTGATTCGGTGATGCACCGGGTTATGCTGCGCTGTCTAAAGGAGTATGGTGGCCGGCGCCTGTCCGCCCGGGACTTCCAGAGGATATGTGAAGCGGAAGCCCGGCAGGACCTGGACTGGTTTTTCACCCAGTGGCTGCGCACCAACCGGTACCTGTCCTATGAAATCACCGGACAGCAGACCAGCAAGCAGAATGACCAGTATCTGACCCAGGTGAAGGTGAGCCGGCTCGGCACATTGAAGATGCCAGTGCCGGTGGTAGCGGAGTTTCAGGATGGCACCAGGCAGACCCGGTGTACCAACCGGTTTCTGGATACCAGCCTGGTGCGGTTCACCAGCAGCATCCCGCCGGTGCGGGTGTCCATTGATCCGGACAGCACGCTTCCGTTGATCGTGCCGCCGCCCTCCGCGACAGAAGCGGAATTACGCAGGAACGTCCGGGTGATGGCCTGGACCGGGGCGGGTAAACAGGCGCTGGACCTGTTCCAGCAAGCGCGGGAACTCTCCCTGGCCGAACCGGATGCCTGGTTTAAACTGGGATTGACTCTCTACGACGGGAAATATTATCAGGAGGCCCTGGACGCCTTTCAGCGTACCGCCGAATTCGTTGCCGGTGATTCATCATGGCGGAGCTGGACGGCTGTCTGGCAGGGGCATATCCAGGATATCCTCGGCAACCGGGAACTGGCACTCCGGCATTACCGGGAGGCCCTCCGCCTGTATACCGGATCCACCATGACCCACAGCCAGTACGACATGCACATCGACCGGGAATGGATAGAGCGTCGCCTGCAGGAGCCGTTTCAGCGGTAATATAGAAACGGAGACCGGAGGCCGGAGACGGGAGACCGGACCGCCTCTATTTTCCGAATCGCACATCCCGGAGGGATGCCTGTGGGACGGATCGAAAGACTGTGAGAAGTGAGAAGTGAAAAGTGAAAAGTGAGAAGCAAACGTTGGGCGACTATGGAGCGATGTGATAGGCAGGAGGAGTCTCGACTCGGGTACAGACTCCGCCCATCTCTCCTATCACTCCACAATCACCCCAACACCTTCTTCTGCCTTCTCACGTTTCACTTTTGCCTTATCATGGTTTTTCTTCATCTGTGTCAATCTGTGGCTGCATATTAGTGGCGGGCCGGACGGTCCGTTTTCAGTTCTCCCTGTTCCGTGCTCCGGTCTTCTGTCATGTCTTATGATAAAATTTTTAAAAAAGGACGTGACTGTCCTTGTCATATTAAAATAAAACTTTTATATTAGAGCGAGTCCTGAGAATCATTCCTGCAACAAGCTGAATAGATAACAGAATCAGATGGTCGGATTGGTCGAAATGTCACGGCAGATAAGCCCAGACAGAACCGGTACGTGTCGGGTGAACTCTGGTCCTATTGCTCAGACGCTCGGAGAGGTCCGGGGGTTGCATGTGATCTGTCTCCCGGGTCTGGATGACACACAGATCATATGTCCTTTATAGTAGAAGGAATAGGCTAATGGCTGTAAAATATAAAGTGAGTCCCCGGCGGAACCCACGGGATCCGGATGATCCGGAAACGAACCATCCTTCCGTCAAGAGCACCGCCCGGGTTTCTCTGCACGATCTCGCAGAGACCATTGCAGAGAGTTCCCCCGTGAGTTCCACCGACACCTACGCGGTACTGGAAGCTTTGGTCAGCATCATCCGGAAAGAACTGGCCAGGGGGAACGTGGTCGAGTAGGGTGATCTCGGTTCGTTCTTCCTCCGGACGAAGACCAGCGGAGAAGTGACCGAAGACGACGTATCGCCCAGGAACATCGACGCGGTGCTTCCCCGGTTTTATCCGGGCCAGCGCTTCAAGGAGGTGCTGAACAGCATCCGGTTCGTCAAGGTGGACGGATCCTAAAGACCAGCAACGGCGCCGGGGGAACGATCTCACCTTCCCCGGCGCCGTTTTGTATATCCACCATGCATGTCACACTTTCCGTCTTCAGGTTATTCATTCTCTCATAAGCATCATCACTCCCATACCCTTTCAATCATCTCCTGAGACAATAGGATTCTTCCCAGGGGAGGAAAAAATCCTCTCAAGAGACGATTGCAATCCTCCCTTGAGAGAAAAAATTTCTCCCTTGAGACGATTGTGATCGTCCCTTGACATAATTTCTATTGTCTTAAGGGTCGATTACTTTTTTCTCACCGTTGAATTTTTATTATCTCCTGACAGAAAAAGATATTTACTCTCATTTCCGTTAGAAATTTAACCACATATTTGAATCCTCCATACATTTAGCCACAACATATTAGGAGGTAGAATAGAGGGGAAACCCTCCACTCATTTAGGACGCGGCATCGATGTCCCTGCTCAAGAGGGACTCCGGTCACCTTTTTCTGGCCCCATTGCCATTTTACAGCCTCTTCACGGCAGTTGACATATTGCTCCTCCGGAGCAGACGCACGGAAGAGCCGCTGCTGCCGGAACCGACAGCCCTTCCGGGGCCAGCCCTTCCTCACATCCCGAACTGTCACGCCTGACCACTGACAACTGACGGTTGATAATTCACAATTGTATTCTGATATCAGGCTCGAGTATAGACTCCTCCTATCTTTCGCCTTGCTCCCCAATCACCTCAACACATGCGTTTGCCGTTGGCCTTCTGCCTTTTATCTGTGTTCATCCGTGCAAATCTGGAGCGCCAGGCGAAGTCTGGGATCCCTTGTAGACTGAAAGGAGTCTACCATGTCAAGTGCCTGTGGACCAGGGAGTCGAGTCAGCGCAGCCAGGGGTGACCCGAGGTGTGAAGCCTTATGAGCCGGCCGTGCGAGCCGC
>DATFLS010000266.1:0-3510 GCA_035267465.1 bacterium | reverse complement strand
ATGTCCGCGCCTGCTCCCTCTCCCGATTGAAAATCTCATAATATAACTTCTGCACAATTTCATCAACCTCAAATTTCTTCACCAACAACAGCCAGCGATTTCGCATGGGTGAAGCGGAAAAAAGTTCATAGGTATAGTCTGCCAGCAGGCCCATCATTTCCTGATACTGCGGCGATTGGGTAGTCAGATGCTCCCCGATCAACGCAATCAGGCTGAGGTCTTTTTGTATCGTCACCTCCGTATCATCGGAAAACCGGGACCGGAGGTCATTCGGATCCCGTTCAGTGGAAATCATGGAATAACTGGTTGAGGTGGAGAAGGAAAAATAAACCTCCGATTGATCTACCCGCCTGGTCACCGATCTCAAATTTTTCTGTTCCGAACGGTTCCATTCGACGGTTATCATTTGCAGGTCCCGAAGAACGGTGATCCCATGGATCCCGTCGTCGCCCTTTCCGGCGCTTAACAGCGTCCCCGGATTTTCCGGTGCGAACGTATTTTTAATAAAGACCGGAATTTGCCGGTTGATCGCCGGCAGCACGGTCTTCGGATGAAGGATCCGGGCGCCGAACTGGGCCAGCTCTCTGGCTTCATGAATATTCAGTTCCGGGATGGTATGGGCTTCGGGAATCACCGCGGGATCGGCCGTTAAGAATCCGTCCACGTCGGTCCATATCTGGATATCTTCCGCTGCACAGACTGCGCCGATAATGGCCGCTGTGTAGTCAGAACCTCCCCGGCCAAGGGTGGTGACTGTTCCGTCTTCCGTCCCGCCGATGAACCCCTGGATCACCGGGATCTTGTTGTCTTCTATGGCCGGGAGCAGAATTTCCTTCAAACGATTTGCAGTGATCGTCCAATCGATTGCGGCCCGGGCGAAGTGATCATCGGTGATGAGACAATCGACAGCGGAGATCCGCACCGCAGGAACATCTCTGGAAACCAAAGCATAAGTGAGAATAATCTGTGAAAATAATTCGCCGTAACTCAACAGCGTTGCCAGGGCTCGGGGCGTCAATTCTTTGATGAGAGTGAGTCCCCGGTAAATGTTCTTTAACTCCTGCAGCAGCCTGTTGACATCGGTTAAGCACTCCCGCTGCTCCAGATTCCGGGCGATGACCCCATGGATGATTCGATAGAGGCGCGGTTCGAAATAGTTGTTGAACTCATCGATAATGATCTTTTCATCATTCTCCAATGACTGGAAGGCCAGCCGCTCCAGCACATCCGTGATGTCCCCGGGCGCTGAGACCACCACTGCCGGATTCCGCTCACGACGGTCCCTGATAATGTCGATCACCCGCCGGATTTCGTCGATATCCGCCAGCGAAGAACCACCGAACTTTAAGACAATCATACCGGGTTCCTTCTGATCTTCAGAATGTGTCGGTGCCACACGACTCATTGTAATGTAATAAACCCTGGTATAGCAAAAAAGCAAATGTCAATCAGCACCCGGGATCAGGTCCTGATAGGAATGGGAGGTAATCAAGGTCAGGATAGTATCCTGCAGTTCATTCACCACACCGGTGTTGGTGACGTAATGATTGACCAGGATGGAAAAGACCAACATCCGTTCGTCGAGCGTCCGGACACAGCCGGACAACGTTCGGACGAATCCGACATACCCGGTTTTCGCCCGGACCTTGTTTGCGGCATACGGACTCAGCAGCCGCTCTTCCAGCGTGCCATTCTCAGCTCCCACCGGCAGAGAAGAGAGATACTGGTCCCGATACTTGCTTTCATACATATGCCGTAACACAGTCACCAATTGAAACGGCGATACGAGATTCCGGCGGGAAAGCCCGGAACCATCGGCGATATTCAAATGTTCGGTGTCAACACCAATCTCTGCGAGAAACCCGTTTACCGCCCGGATGCCTCCCCGGAAGGAACCCTTGCCGGTGATTTCATATCCCAGCCGCTTCAACAGTTGTTCAGCATAAAAATTCTGGCTGCGCCGGTTAATCACCCGGATAATTTCAGAGAGTGGCGGAGACGGATAGTCGATCAATCGATCCGGAGAATCGTACTCCGGAATTTGCCCCGCTTCATATTGAATTTCCCGGACGGAGCCATCAAGAATAATCCCGCTCTGTTTCAGGAGTTCTGCGAATACCGTCGCCGTGAACATTGCCGGATTATGCACCGTGACCCAATCAGTGATTCCGGTTTCACCCTGGGAAATGTTCCCATAGAACCGGATCCTATTGGTTCCCGGGGTCCGGTGATAATCATAGTGGGTAATTGAATCCTGGTGGGTAGTGACCAGGTGATTCGTTACCTCTACATAGCCGGTGTTCGGCTCATATTTTAGGTGCGCCGGCGCCCCGATACTGTCTGCCGGAGTGATCCTCACATTCAGACAATTATCATTGAACGACAAGGCACTGATTTCCGCAGCGTACCAGTAACTCAGATCATTGTGTTCCCATCCGTTGCCCAGTCTTCGGTCGTCAAACAAGTTGGCATCGGCGATGATATCACCGGTGATCCGGGAGATACCCGCGGCCTGCAACGAATCCGCCCAGTTCCGGAGATCCCGCAGAGTCTCGCCGTCGTGAAAGCGCCCGGACAATGTGGGATCCCCGGTGCCGCGAATATAGAGGTTCCCCCGGAGCACCCCATTGTCGATGGAGCCGTCCCTATAGATCTGTGTTCGAAACCGGAAATCAGGACCCAGCTCCGAGAGGGCTGCCGCCGTGGTGATCAACTTCTGGTTGGAGGCGGGCATGAACAGCGTATGCGCATTTTTCCGGTAAATCACACGTCTGGTTTCTGGTTCCTGAATGAAGATCCCCACCGTGGCATTGACCAGGGCAGGATGCTGCAGATACGGTTCAATCAGCGCCTCAAGCCCGGCCGGTTTCTGCTCGACCGAACGGGAGGCACCCGCACACCCAACCAACAGGATCAGGGTAACCACAAATAATATAGAGCCCCGAAGGTTACGAAATACGATCATATTGTGCTCCTGATTCGCCCGGAACATCCAGCCACTCCTAATTCCGTTCTCCGTTGTCCTCTTTTCACTTTTCACGTTTCACTGTTCACGTTTCACAGTCTTTATATCTGTGTCAATCTGGTGCGCCAGGCAAAGCCTGGGGTTTCCTTATAGACTGAAAGGAGTCTATCATGTTCATTGCCTGTTTACCATGGAGTCGCGTGAGCGCAGCCAGGGGTGACCCGACCTGCGAAGCCTCATAAGACGAAGGTGCGAGCCGCAGCGCAAGCGAACCTGATTCGGCCTCGTTACACGAGTGTGGGGAATGGCCAGGCACCCGGATTTGTTGAAGCCTATTATCTGCGAGGAAGCAACAGGCATGGGCACTCGCAGGACTCCCCCGGGGTGATTGAGGGCGGCGCGTCCGGACAGGAACCCCAGGAACCTGGGAGGCCCCACTGTGCGCCAGAAGACTGGCAACGCTGCCTAGGAAACCATAACCAGGGCAGCGGCACTGCTGGGGAGTCGGAGAAGCCCATAGTAGCTGGGAAGCCCTGTAACTGGGG
>DATFLS010000265.1:0-2049 GCA_035267465.1 bacterium | reverse complement strand
CAGGGATTAGGCAATGTCGGATATCACGCCGCGAAATTCATGCAGGAGGGCGGCGCGACCCCGGTCGGGGTTTCAGAATACGAAGGCGGCATTTATAACAAAGATGGGTTGGACGTCGATGCGGTGGTCACACATCGCCGGGAGCACGAATCGATCTTTGATTTTCCGGGAGCCGAGAATGTTGCCTCATCGTCAGAACTCCTGGAATATCCCTGCGATATTCTCATTCCGGCTGCTCTGCAGAATCAAATCACCCGTAAGAATGCCCACCGGATTCAGGCGAATATAATCGGAGAAGCGGCAAACGGGCCGGTAACGGCAGCGGCAAATGACATTTTGAAGGAGCGGGGCGTTCTGCTGATTCCGGATTTCTATTTGAACGCCGGCGGCGTGACGGTGTCCTACTTTGAATGGCTGAAAAATCTGTCGCATGTCCGGTACGGTCGGATGCAGAAGCGATTTGAAGAATCTGCCAATCAGCGGATTGTCGAAGCGTTCGAGGAGTTAACGAATAAAAAACTGGATATCGATAAACGGCAGGAAATTATTGAAGGACCCGGCGAAGAAGATATCGTCAATTCCGGGTTGGAAGATACGATGATCCAGGCATATCAGGAGATGCACACTGCTCGAAATCATCACGAAAAATCCATAGATCTGCGAACGGCAGCGTTTATTGTTTCCATCAATAAAATTGCACGATCTTACCGAGAATTAGGCATTTTTCCCTGATAAGTACCGTAAATATTCGTGTATTTGTATTCCATTAAAGAGATTAGAGACATAAGTCGATTGTAGAGAAAATGCGGAGCACAGATGTCCCAATCCGGATATTATCGTTTTCCGACGATACATGACGACAGCGTAATTTTCACCAGTGAAGATGATCTCTGGAAGGTGTCAGTCGAAGGGGGAACCGCCTCCCGGTTGACGTCGAACCAGGGGGAGGTCTCCCGGCCGCTCCTCTCTCCGGATGGGAAATTCGTGGCGTTCACCGGGAAGGAAGAAGGGGAGAACGAGATTTATGTGATGCCGGCTGGCGGGGGAGAAGAAACACGTCTCACCTATTTAGGGAGTTCCTCCTATGTGGTTGCCTGGAATCACCACCGGGGCACACTAGTTTTTGCCAGTAACGCCGCCCAGCCATTCAGCCGCTTCTACTGCCTCTGGGAGGTGGATCCTGACGGAGGCGCGCCGGAAAAACTTCCGTACGGATTAGCACACGCTATTGCATATGGCCCTCAACGAGGAATCGTGTTGGGACGAAATACCGGCGAGCCGGCGCGCTGGAAACGCTATCGCGGTGGCACGGTGGGGATCCTCTGGATTGATCGGCAGGGTGACGGGGAATTCGAACGACTGGTGAACCTCGATTCGAATCTCACTTCGCCGTTCTGGCTTGACAACCGCATCTATTTCATCTCTGATCATGAGGGAATTGGAAATCTGTATTCCACAAAATTGAACGGGAGTGATCTGCAGCGGCACAGTGACCAAACCGAGTTTTATGTCAGAAATACTGCCACCGACGGGCGGAGTATCGTCTATCATGCCGGCGGAGAATTATATTGTTATACCATCGATACCGGGAGCAACCGGCACATTGCTGTGGACTATAACAGCCCGCGTGTCCAGCGAAACAGAAAATTTGTGGACGCCGCCAACTACCTGGAAGAGTATAATATTCATCCGGCCGGGCATTCCCTGGTGACCACGCACCGTGGAAAAAGTTATACCTATGCAAACTGGGAAGGTGCGGTCGAACAAATCGGAGCACCGAACGGAGTGCGATATCAGCATTCCATGTGGTTGTATGACGGCAAGTCCTTTATTACGGTGTCCGATGTCACGGGAGAAGAAGTACTCGAGATCTATAGCGAGGATATTACACAAGAGCCCGCGCAGTTGTCCCAGTTGAATTGCGGACGTCCTTTATCTCTGGTACCGTCTCCGGTGGAAAATAAAGTCGCTCTCTCCAATCATCGACATGAAGTGATGATCATCGATGTGAACGAACAGACCGGAAAGGTCATTGATCGCAGTGATTAT
>DATFLS010000264.1:0-4471 GCA_035267465.1 bacterium | reverse complement strand
CGGAGCGGGAGTATGTATTCGGGCACCGGGATCGCATGGACGAACGGTATGACATCATCCGGATGGTGCGGGACAAGCGATATAAATATCTTCGGAATTACGAGCCGTTCAAACCCTACCACCAATACATGAATACCCCCGAAAAGGGTGCGGAGATGCAGGAATTTCATCGCCTGGCAGACCAGGGGCAGCTCCCGCCGGATGCTCAATGGTTCACCCGGGAAGAGAAACCGGTTGAAGAATTGTATGATTGTCAATCCGACACGCATGAGATAAACAACCTGGCTGCCGATCCGCAATACCGGGATATCTTAGTCCGGATGCGAAAAGTGCATGAGCAGTGGATGATCGAAACCAAAGATCTGGGATTAATCCCGGAGCCGGAACTGGTCGCCATCGAGAAAGAATACGGGACACGCTATGCGTTCTTCCGACAACTGGATCGCGATAACGGCCAATTACTTCGGGAGCTGCGTTCAGTGGCTTCCCTGGCCGGGAAACCGGAGATCGCAGACTTGCCGGCATTACTGGAGGCGCTGGATCATCCGGAGCCCTCATTCCGCTACTGGGGTTTGACAGGTATCGGAAACCTCGGGATGGAGGCGGAGTCGGCACTGGAGAAAGTGTATCACGGCCTCAGTGATCGATCCCCGGTAGTGAGAGTCGCCGCAGCCCGGGCCCTATACAGGATGGGCCATGAAGGGCAGGAAGCGTTGCCAGTTCTGGTTGACGAACTGCAAAGTCCATACGAGTGGGTCCGCCTGAAAGCCGCCACCGTGCTCGACAGCATTGGTGAGCGAGCGCGTCCGGCCATTCCTGTACTGAAAGCCGCTTTGAAGGATACGTATAATAAGTACGTAGTCCGGGTGGCCAACCGGGCGCTGAATCAAATGCTCGGCACAAAGAATCAGGTCCGGTAAGCATTGAGTCATCTGGTACACAATATTTTAAATATATTCCGACCTGTCGAAGGCATCGGAGGGTAATCAGGGTGAGTTTCTCTACAATTGATCACTGACAATTGACAATAAACGGAGTTAATATGCATCAAACCAGACGCCAATTTCTGAAAACTTTGGGTACCGGGTCGGCAGCGGTTTTCGCTTCCGGTATGCTCATCTCCCGGAGATCCGGAGGCGGTCAACAGTCGGCTCCACGGCCGAATATTCTGTTCGCCATCGCCGATGACCAGTCCTGGCCGCATGCCGGCGCCTATGGGTGTCCGGGGATCAATACCCCGGCATTTGATCGAGTGGCCCGGGAAGGAATCCTTTTCACTAATGCATTTTGTGCTGCACCGCAATGCAGTCCCAACCGGGCGGCGATTTTCACGGGTCGCAACATCGGACAGCTGGAAGAAGCCGGCACCCATGCCAGCAATTTCCCGAAGAAGTTCCAGGTCTACCCGGATCTTCTGGAGGAATCCGGTTACGAGGTCGGCTTTACCGGCAAGGGATGGGGACCGGGAAACTGGGAGTACAATGGTCGTCCGCGAAACCCTGCGGGTCAGGAGTTCAGCGAACATGAACTGCAAAAGCGACCCTACGATTCCGTTCGCAATCTGGATTATACCGCAAATTTCCGGGCGTTCCTGAACCAGCGGGATCCCGACCGTCCATTTCATTTCTGGTACGGAGCAAGTGAACCGCACCGGAGCTACCAGCCGGGCATCGGATTGCAGGCTGGAAAGAAACTCGCTGACGTGGAGGTCCCGGCGTTTCTTCCCGATACCGAGGAAATCCGGAGTGACATCCTGGACTACTTTGTTGAGATCGAATGGTTCGATCATCATCTGGGACAGATGCTGACCATTCTGGAAGAATCCGGTGAACTGGAGAACACCCTGGTAGTGGTCACCTCGGACAACGGGATGCCGTTTCCCCGGGCCAAGGCGAATCTCTATGAATTCGGTACCCACATGCCCCTGGCCATCCGGTGGCCGGAGAGAGTGGCGAGTGGACGTGTGGTTCGCGATTTAACCAGTTCTATCGATTTTGCCCCCACTCTCCTGGAGATCGCCGGCGTGGATATTCCGGCTCAGGTCACCGGGAAAAGTCTATCACAAGTTTTATTCTCCAGTGAAGAGGGACTGGTTGATCCCTCTAGAGAGTGGGTGCTCACCGGTCGGGAACGGCACACCCACGCGCGCCCGGATAATCTGGCCTATCCGGCCCGGGCGCTGCGAACCGGGCAATATCTGTACATCCGCAATTTGGCCCCGGATCGCTGGCCGGCGGGCAATCCCGGTGGATCCGGCGATCCGCCGCACTATCACGACATCGATGACTCACCGTCCAAAACTTATATGCTGGAGCACCAGGACGACCCCGCAGTGTGCCAACTCTTTCACCTGGGATTCGGCAAGCGACCGCTGGAGGAACTGTACGATATTCAGGCCGATCCCGGATGTATCCACAACCTGGCGGGCCAATACGAGTATCAACAACTGCAGGAGCATCTCTGGGAACAGCTGGAAGATACCCTCCGGGCACAGCACGATCCCCGGGCCTTCGGATACGAAATTTTCGAAAGCTATCCCAGATACAGCCATATGCGGGATTTTCCCGGTTTTAAACAGCAGGGTGAATATAATTTCGAATATTAGAGAATAAGAAAATTATTACATTATCTTGAATCCTGAGCAAACGAATAACAAATCTAATACTTGGGATAACTTGTTATGGTGCGTAATCAAAGTGGAAAGAATGCGCAAGATTCAGGATTATCCCCCAGAATAATCAAACCACCAAATCAATGGAGGATACCTTTATGCGGAGGAATCTGATCAAAACAGCTTTGTTGAGCTTCAGCATCTTTCTGATAACAGGCCTTGTATCTGCACAGGAGCCGCCGTCCGGAAATCCTGCTGATTTCGAGGTGAAACCGTGTTTGCATTCGGTGAGTTACGCCGGATTCTGGCGCGGACAGGAACGGTTGAATGTGGATGAGTTTTTGGTGAAAGCGAAAGAGTTGGGGTTCGAAGCAGTCACGCTGGTGGCGAAGCGTCCCCATGTTTCTCCGTATGATTATTCCATGGAAGACCGGAAACGTCTGCGGACCAGGATAGAAGAGCTGGGCCTGGACCTGGCATATCTGGCGGGCTATACCGATTTTACCGCCGGCATCGATAAACCCGGCATTCCGCACACGGAGATCCAGGCGTTGTATGTTGGGGAAGTCGCCAAGCTGGCCCGGGATCTGGGCACTGATATGGTGCGTATTTTCACCGGATATGTCAGACCGGATATTCCCTATGATCAACAATATGCCACGGTAGTGGAAGCGCTGAAAATGGCGGGACGAGAGGCGGCGAAATTTAACGTGACACTGGCCGTACAGAATCATCATGACATCGGGATACACCACAACGAGATGTACTGGCTGTTGAAGGAAGTGGACATGCCCAACGTTATGGCCGGCTGGGATGCCTGGTCTCCGACCCTGATAGGATTAAGTGCCGGGGAGCTCCGGGAATCCGTGTTAAAGATGAAGCCGTTCATTGTGAATACCATTGTGGCGGATTACGCGAAGATGCCCCGGTATCACCTGGAGGGAGATCTCACCAACTACTTACCGGATGAGCCTTATATGCGGGCAGTACAGGTCGGTGAAGGCATTATTGATTACGAGACCTTCATCGGCGCTCTCAAAGAGATCGGGTACCAGGGATATATTTCTTACGAAATGTGCGAGGTACTGGAGGGCGGTGGCTCCATCGAAAACCTGGATAAAACCGCCAGACACTTCCTGAAATGGGTGGAGCAATTCGAATAATTCCGGTGAATAATCTTAAATTGATAGTTGCGAATTGACAGATCGGATGTGGAGTAATATGGATCGACGAAAATTTCTGAAATTGACAGGTGCGGGTCTCGCCGCGGTGACTGTCCAATCGACAGGACTAATTTCGGGCTGCGCTCAACCGGCCCGAGCCAGACCGAACATTATCCTGATCCTGGCAGATGATCTGGGCTGGAATCAGGTGGGTTGCTATGACAGCGATTATTACGAAACGCCAAACATTGACCGGCTGGCCTCCCAGGGAATGCGATTAACCGATGCTTATGCCGCCTGTCCGGTCTGTTCACCCACCCGGGCCAGTATTATGACCGGCAAGTATCCGGCGCGGCTTCACATCACGGATTTTATCGCAGGCGGCGATCCGCCGTCTGGGGCTCCGTTGGCCCATCCGGACTGGCAGAAGTATCTTCCGCTGGAAGAAGTCACCATTGCCGAAGCACTCAAGAAGGAGGGATATGCCACCGCTGAGTTCGGCAAGTGGCACCTCAGTATTGAGAAGACTCCTCCGGAAAGCCTCCCGTATAATCCGGACAAGCAAGGGTTTGATGAATCATTCGTTACCTACAAGCCGGTTGAATCCATGGCAAAAGAGTGGCAGACTCCGGAGAACGACGCCCATAACGTGCATATTATCACCGAGAAATCACTGGGATTTATTGAGGCGCATCAG
>DATFLS010000263.1:0-5577 GCA_035267465.1 bacterium | reverse complement strand
AGAATCTGAAGCAATACGATTTGGTTATAGGCTCGAGATATATCCAGGGCGTCTCGGTGGTTCATTGGCCGTTATCCCGGTTGATTTTGAGCTACGGGGCGAATCTGTATACTCGCTTCATCACCGGGATGCCGATTCACGACAGCACCAGTGGCTTTAAGGCCTGGCGCAGCGAGGTATTAAAAGCGATTGATGTGGACAGAGTGCGATCCCAGGGCTATGCGTTTCAGATCGAAATGAACTTTCGGGCATGGAAGAGTCATTGCACCATTAAGGAGCAACCCATTATATTTTATGACCGGATTGAAGGAAAGTCGAAGATGTCCAAAAAAATTATCTGGGAAGCGGTGTTTATGGTCTGGCTGATAAAAATTCGCAGCATACTCCGGTTGCTGTAAGTCAGGTTGAAACAGGTGGTTCCCGTGCCTGCCCAAAGATATTTCATGCATGCGGTCAAACGATTGAGGAATCTATGCAGACCGTTTTAGAATTTGAAAAACCTATTGTGGAGCTCCAGCAGAAAATAGAAGAAATGCGGGGGCTTTCTGCGGCCGGCGATGTTGATATCGAAGACGAAATCCAGCGGCTGGAAGAGAAACTGGAAAAATTGTCCACCAAGGTGTATAGCGGGTTGAGCCGGTGGCAGCGGGTGCAGCTGGCCCGACACCCGGATCGTCCGTATACGCTGGATTATATAAATCGCATGACCACCCGATTCCAGGAGCTGCACGGGGACAGACGTTTTGGGGATGATAAATCGATTATTGCAGGAATCGGGGTTATTGCCGATAAAAAAGTGGCGATCCTCGGGCATCAAAAGGGGCGAAATACGAAAGAGAACGTATTCCGGAATTTCGGGATGCCGAATCCGGAAGGCTATCGTAAGGCATTGCGGGTAATGCAATTGGCGGAAAAATTTCGTAGGTCTGTGGTCTGCCTGATCGATACACCCGGCGCCTATCCCGGCGTGGGCGCCGAAGAACGCGGCCAGGCGGAGGCCATCGCCCGGAACCTGTATGAAATGTCGCGGCTGCGTGTACCCATTCTTATCATCGTCATCGGGGAGGGCGCCAGCGGGGGAGCACTGGGAATTGGAGTAGGCGACCGGATTCTGATGCTGGAGAACACCTGGTATTCTGTGATCACGCCGGAAGGGTGTGCCTCTATTCTGTATCGCGATGCCTCCCATGCGGAAGAGGCTGCAGAGGCTATGAAGGTGACTGCGCAGGATCTGCTGGACATGAAGATCGCAGACAGCATCATTGAGGAACCGACCGGAGGAGCGCATCACAATCCCGATGCTGCCGCCGATATTTTAAACCAGGTGATACTGGACGAACTAAATACTTTGGAAGCCATTGATACCGAACTCCTCATCCAGCGCCGGGTGGAAAAATTCAGTAAAATGGGTGCGTGGGAGGAATGAGGGATACGAGGTTTTTTCGCGTCTGAAAGATATTCCGGAAATGCTCACAGAATATATTATGTCAAAACATAGCGCCATATTATGTACTCTCGCGGTTTCGCTGGTCTCCGATTAATGTCCCCGTATCATCAGTCTTTCACAGAGATGTCTCTGCTCTCCGAGAATCGGTGAAATATTCGGGGAAGGAACAGTTCTCGTACTGAGCAATATAAGTATTTAAATGAAATCACTGTCCTCTTTACGAAATTCGGGAATTGCACTTTTCATAGCGCTCGTACTCTATCCCTTGTGCTCTGTCTCGGCGCAGTACCATTATTTCGGGCGCAATAAGGTGCAATATACAGACTTTGACTGGCATATTCTGCAAACGGAGCATTTTAATATCTACTTTGATCCGGAAATGCAGGAAATTGCGGAGATCGGAGCAGCCGCGGCCGAGAGCAGTTATGTTGAGCTCTCTGCCCGCATTGATCACACCCTGACAGAACGGGTCCCTCTGATTTTTTATGCATCCCATTTGTTATTCCAGCAGACGAACATCACTCCGGGGTTTATCCCGGAGGGAGTCGGGGGATTTTTTGAGTTTATTAAAGGACGAGTGGTGGTGCCGAGCAATGGAGATATCTACCAGTTTCAGCGGGTGATCCGGCACGAACTGGTGCATGTGATGATGACCAGCAAAATCAACCGAATCATTAAGGATTCAGGACAACTGACCCATCCCGGCCCCCCGTTGTGGTTTGTCGAAGGGCTGGCGGAATATTGGTCAACGGAGGTGTTGGATCCCCAATCCAAGATGATTCTTCGGGACGCAGTCCTGAATAACTACTTTGTTCCACTGACGCAAATCTCGCGTATCACGGGATCATATCTGATGTACAAGGAAGGCGAAAACCTTTTGCATTTTATTGCCCAGGAATACGGCCCGGAGAAAATTCTGTTACTGATAGAGAATATCTGGCGAGAGGAAAGTTTTATTGATGTACTCGAGTATGTTATAGGGGAGCCGGTGGAAAAAATCAGTGAGAAGTGGCATTTCTGGCTCAAGCAGCAGTTTTATCCATTGCTGCAGAAAGAGTCTCTGCCAGCGCCCACCACGCGGAGGCTCACCACTGTCGGAGTGAACCACAGTCCGTCCATGTATGAGGAAAACGGGACCAAGTATCTGGTGTTCGTCTCGAACAGAACTGGTTACACCAATATTTATTCCCGCGCCATCGACAACGACTCGGATGATGAGGAGTTAACCTTGCTGGTGGAGGGTGAGCGCAACCGGCAATACGAGTCGTTCCACTTTATGGATTCCGGGTTAGATATCTGTGATTCCACTAATATCCTGGCGTTCGTTACCAAGAGTGGCGAACGTGATGCGCTGCATCTCTGGGATATCCATGAGCGACGGAATATACAATCGTATACCTTTCCGGAATTGGTGGGAATTTCGTCGCCGTCCTGGAATGAGGACGGCTCGGAGTTGGTGTTCTCCGGGATGGATTTTGCCGGGTATGTGGACCTGTATCTGTTCAACACCCAGACCGAAGAGTTAGTCCGGCTGACCAGAGATGTATATAATGACGTCGCCCCGGTATTCGGACCCGATGAACACACGATCTACTTCAGTTCGGATCGCACCGAATATGGCAAGCAAGGGTATTCGAATATTTTTCGGTTTGATCTTCAGACCGGGAACATCGCGTATATAACGCATGAGCGATCCCGTGATACAACGCCGGTCATCTCTCCGGACGGGACGCGTCTGGCCTATATCTCGGATCGGGGGGGCACCAATAACGTCTGGATTATGGATCTCACCGATTCGCAGGGCTCTCAGTTCGAATCCTATACGGTTCGTGCTGCCACCGAATTCGCGACGGCAGTGCTTCATCCGACGTGGGTAAACGACAGCACGCTGGTGTGCACCGCGTTCGACAGCTATCAGTTTCAACTGCATGAAATTCAGGTGCAGCCGAAGGAGACCGAGAGGATCCAATGGGCATTTTCGGGCCAGAATCTCTGGGAATTCCCCCATATTTCCATTGGGAATCCCTCCAATAAAGTGAAACCTTACAAACGAAAGTATTCGCTGGATCTGGCCGTCAGCCAGGTGTCGAATGATCCCATCTTCGGAACGTCCGGCGGCGGGCAGCTGGCCTTTTCCGACATCATGGGGAATCATCGCTGGGAAGTGCTGGTTTACAATACGGCCGAGTCTGCAGGGGATTTCTGGGAGCGGTTTAATATCCTGGTCTCCAAATATAACCTGGAGAACCGGGCAAACTGGGGGGTGGGAGTTTTTCATTTCAATAACCTCTACTGGACACCCCGCGAACAGTTCTACAATGAGCGCCGGTACGGGGGGATGTTCATGCTCCGGTATCCCTTCAGCCAGTTTCGCCGGCTGGAGGCTTCCTCTACCGTGGCCCTGTCCGAGAAATTGGTCTATAATTCCACTCAGGATGCCCCCAGAAAAGCATTACTGATGGCGAATTTTCTCACCTATGTGAGGGACAATTCCATCTGGGGATCGACCGGGCCGATGGACGGGCAGCGGTTTCTGGTGCAGGCGGGGTTCACCAATGATATCCGGTTCAATAACGTAAATTATTATACCCTGGTGGGTGACTACCGCCGGTACTTTCGTCTGCAGCGGCGCGTTACCTATGCCCTCCGGCTCATGGGTTTGCGGAGTGAAGGCTATGAGCCTCAGCGGTTCTATATCGGGGGCAGCTGGACCCTCCGGGGATATCCCCGGTTTCGGATCTGGGGAAAGAACGCCTTTCTGTGGAACAATGAGCTGCGGTTTCCCTTAATTGACCAGATCGGCATTCAGTTCCCATTCGGCGGTATCGGTTTCAGGGGGCTGCGTGGCGCCTTGTTTGTTGATGCCGGGAATGCCTGGGAGGAAGAGTTCCCCGGGATGCGCGGCAGCTTCGGTATCGGCCTCCGCATTAATCTGGGCGGCTTTCTGGTGCTGCGCTATGACATCGGGCGCCGGACCGATTTTAAAACCGTCGACAACAACACCTTCTATCAATTTTTCTTCGGATGGGATTACTGATGACAAGATCCGGAGGACTACTCATCGGTTTGGCGTTCTGGATTCTGTCGTGCGGGTCGGTTGCCGAGCTCAGTCGCGAAACCTACATCCCGCCCTCATCCCCGCCATTTCATGGCGAGAAAATCGGAGAATTCCGGATTGAAAGCATGTCCACGGGCGAGCCGGTGGTCCTGGATCCGGTGCATACGGCCTGGCTTTCCGGCAAGGGTGAAATTCTGATTTTTAACCATCGTGAAAACGATATGGCCCAGGTGATTAAAGGCAAGGATCCCATCACCGGGTTCGCGTATCGGGACGGCAATTTTGTGTGGACCGAAGTGAACCGGGATAAGAATGTAGTCCGTTTCAGCAACGACTTAACGGAAGAGGTCTGGCGAATCACCAGTGGGAGCTATGCGGCTCCGCCACTGATTGCTGACTCCCTCTGTCTCCTGGCCCAGGTGAACGGCCGGATTAATGCTGTCGGGTATGATTCGGGGAAAGTCCACTGGACAGAGAAGCTTTCCGGGCGTATTTTCACCAGTCCGCTGGTGGATGATTCCACCTATTTTGTGAGTACCGATGCCGGGCATCTGTATGCGCTTCACGTCGAAACGGGAGCCATCCTCTGGGAGGTTCGTATCGAAGCGCCGGTCTGGGTGATGTCACTCGATGATCGCGCTCTCTATCTGGGAACGTACCAGGGGGAATTTGTCGCGGTGGACCGGTCGGAACACACCATCCGGTGGCGTGTTCAATCGGAATCACAGGTACGGAACCGGCCGCTCATCACCACAGAATATCTCTATTGGACAAATACCGGAGGAGAGGTATACCGGATCAGAAAGGCCACCGGGGAATACACCCGGTTGACACGATTAATCGTGCCCATTGCCGGTGCGCCTGCCAGAACCGATCGCGGCCTGCTGCTCTCCGGGTTGGATAAAGTACTGTATCATCTGGACAGCGAGACTGGGGAGGTACTGCAAAAAATTGAACTCGAGGGCCGGCTGCGCAGTACGCCGCTGTATATGCGTAACCGGTGGATTGTCGCTATGGAGGATCACTGGATTTATGCGCTGGAATAAAAATACGCTTGTAGGGACGCTGTGTC
>DATFLS010000262.1:0-2790 GCA_035267465.1 bacterium | reverse complement strand
ATCACGAATTTCGTCTTCTGGGTGGGGATCGGTCACGCAGGGACTCTGATTTCTGCAATCTTGCTCCTGTTCCGCCAGCGGTGGCGCACGTCGATTAACCGGTTCGCCGAAGCGATGACGATATTCGCGGTTATCTGTGCCCTGATATTTCCGGGTATTCACGTCGGGCGGCCCTGGGTGATCTACTGGGTGTTCCCCTATCCCAATCAGATGGGAGTCTGGCCGAATTTCCGCAGTCCGTTGTTGTGGGACTTTTTTGCGGTGGGCACCTACTTTACCGTCTCGCTGTTGTTCTGGTACGTGGGGATGGTGCCGGATCTGGCTATGCTCCGGGACCGGGCGAAACGACGGCTCAGGAAACTGGTATACGGGATCTTCTCGCTGGGCTGGCGCAATAGTCACAAGAACTGGAAGCACTATGAACTGTCCGTCTTGATCCTGGCCGGTCTGGCGACGCCGCTGGTCCTCTCGGTCCACAGTGTGGTGAGTTTCGACTTTGCGGTCGGGATTATCCCGGGGTGGCATTCCACCATTTTCCCGCCCTATTTCGTGGCTGGTGCGATCTTTTCCGGATTCGCCATGGTTATGACGCTGGCAGTGATCGCCAGAAAAGTCTACGGCATGGAAGATTTCATCACTATCAATCATCTGGAGAAGATGAATATTATTATCCTGGTCACCGGATCCATGGTGGCCTATTCCTATGTGATGGAATTATTCGTGGCCTGGTACAGCGGCAACCAGTATGAACAATTTATCGCCATGGCCCGAATGACCGGCCCGTATGCCTGGGCTTACTGGACGATGATTATCTGCAACGTCCTGGTCCCGCAGATTTTCTGGGTGAAGAAATTACGACGAAGTATCCCGGTCATGTTTGTCGCCTCCATCTTGATTAATGTCGGAATGTGGTTTGAGCGGTTTGTGATCGTGGTCAGTTCACTGGCGCAGGATTACCTCCCGTCCAGCTGGGATTACTTTGCCCCCACGTTCTGGGACGTTATCATGTTAATCGGATCCTTCGGACTGTTTCTCTCGCTGTTTGTGCTCTTCCTCCGGTGGCTGCCCATGATTGCTGCGTTCGAGGTGAAGGGCATATTACCGCAATCGGAATCGCATTAACAGGGCGAGCGAAGACCTATGACAGAGAAAAGAACGTATGGCATTATCGCAGAATTCGAGGATTCCCAGACGTTATTGCAGGCGGCCAGAGAAGTACGAGACGCCGGTTATATCCATTTTGATGCCCATTCACCGTTTCCGATTCATGGTATGGATGAAGCCATGGGAGAACGCCGGTCACCTCTTGGCTGGATCGTGGGAGGGTTGGGTCTGCTGGGCTGCGGAGGCGCTCTGCTGCTGCAGTGGTGGACCAGTGCCGTAGACTATCCGCTGGTGGTTGGCGGGAAACCATTTTTCAGTCTTCCGGCCTTCATTCCGATCACGTTTGAGCTCACTATTCTGCTGGCAGCGTTCGGGGCGGTGTTCGGGATGTTATTCCTGAACCAGCTGCCCAAATTCTATCATCCGTTATTTTATGCTGATCGGTTTGAGCAGGTCACCGATGGGGGATTTTTCCTCAGTATAGAAGCCCGGGATGACCGGTTCGATGCCGGGCAGACGCAGGCATTCCTGGAAAAAACCGGCAGTTCCTACAGCGAAATCATTTATGAGCACACATCAGAATCTGAGGAAGAGGAAAAACCGGAAGAAGGGGATCGCGCATGAAGTTGGGTAGCATTGTATCGTGGTTCCAGAAAAGAAAACGGTTACGGGTTTCCCTGATATTCGCAATGACCGCTTTCATGCTTGTGGCCTGCTTCCGGGGCCAGCCCAAGGAGAAGCCGCCGATTCACCCCATTCCCGATATGGATCTGCAGCCAAGATATATGCCCCAGAGCGAGGGTGATTTTTTTGCCAATGATATGACCATGCGCCCGCCGGTTTATGGAACGGTGCCGCGGGGGGATTTGCGTACCAGCGACTCCCTGTACCGGGGAGTTGGTCCCGGAGGGCAGCCACTGGCGGAGAATCCGATGGATGTGGATATGCAGATGCTGGAGCGGGGCCAGCGGCAGTTTAACATTTACTGCGCTCCCTGTCACAGCAAAGTCGGAGATGGCCGGGGCATTATGATCGATTATAACTACGTTCCGCCGGCTTCCTTTCATTCCGAACGGCTCCGCAATGCCCCGGACGGTCATATCTTTGATGTGATCACCAACGGACTGCGTAATATGCCCGGTTATGCCCATCAGATAACGGTAAGGGATCGGTGGGCGATTGTGGCGTATGTGCGGGCGCTGCAGCGGGGCCAGAACGCCGCGTTATCGGATGTTCCTGAAGAGAGACAAAGTCAATTGAAATAGAG
The DNA here is from genome assembly GCA_035267465.1 of bacterium. Classification (GTDB taxonomy): domain Bacteria; phylum Fidelibacterota; class JAANXI01; order JAANXI01; family JAANXI01; genus DATFLS01. Next base: position 419 of record DATFLS010000262.1, on the reverse strand, counting down.
TGAGCGAAGTGATTACTGCAGAGCGCAACTGTAAAATGATGCAGGGTTCTTGTTCTTCCACATCTGGGATGACCCTGCAATTTCTTTCTGATATACCGAATGGGATATTCCAGTTTTTCTTTCTCCCGGAGAGATCCCGTTCTGGCGGCCTTGGTACTGTCTGAAGAGGTAGAGTGATGTTATGCGATTGAACAGCAATACGTATCGATTGAAAGACGAAGACGATTTGGGCAGGCGTGCGCTGATTGCCGGTGTTGCCGGTTTGGTTCTGAGTGCGTTCGGATTGCTCTTCAATACGGAGCGATTTTTCTATTCCTATCTGACCGCGGCTGTCTTCTGGATTACCATTGCAGTTGGTGCATTGTTCTTCGTTATGCTGCACCACCTGGTCAGTGCGAAATGGAGCGTGGTGGTCCGGC
>DATFLS010000261.1:0-4788 GCA_035267465.1 bacterium | reverse complement strand
CGTATTCATGGTTTTCAACGGGGAACGGCGTGTTTACAAACTCAGCGATGGGATTGGTCAGGCCATCAGGGGGCGCAATACCCACGCCATCAAAAAACAGGAGCAGGATACTCATGGGTGTTTCGTGGCGCCCGACATCTTACGCCGCTTCGAATTGATGCTGCATCACGCGGCCGACCAGATATTCCTTCTCACGACGGACGATGTTCACAGGAACAATAGTATTAATCAGATCCGGGTCATAGTCGGCTCGCACCCGGGCATAATTCTCCGTCCAGCCTGCCATATAGGTGGCGCCGTCGCCCGGTTCGAACAGGACCAGTTGTTCCGTGCCCACTTGTTCCGCGAGGAATGCCCGCCGCTTGCGCTTGCTTAACTGGCGGAGCGCAAAACTGCGCCGCTGGTGGGTTTGCGGATTGACCTGCTGATCCATGGAGGCCGCATCGGTGCCTGGTCGCCGGGAGTATGTAAATACGTGCAGATACGAGACAGGCAGGCTGTCGATAAACTGGCAGGTTCGGGCGAAGTCCTCGTCTGTTTCGTCGGGAAATCCCACCAGCACATCCGCGCCCAATCCGAGGCCCGGAATCACTTCGGCTGCTTCCAGCACGACCTCACGATATTTATCGGTCAGGTACCGGCGCCGCATTTTCTTTAATATCTTATCACTGCCGTTCTGCAGCGGCAGGTGCAGGTGATTGCAAATATTCTCCCGCTCCGCAACCAGCTGCATTAGATTCCGGCTGACACAATTCGGTTCGATGGAACTGAGCCGGATTCTGGTGTGGGCCGAAAGATCCGAGAGCCGCTCCACCACGTCGATGAACCGGTTGCCATGGTCATCCTGATAGGTCCCGATGTTCACGCCGGTGAGCACAATTTCCCGATATCCATTGTCTATGATGCCGCGGGCTCGCTCCAGTAACTCCGGGAGAGGAATGACTCGCCCTCCACCCCTTACCTGCGGGATAATGCAGAAGGAACAGTTATAATCGCAGCCGTCCTGGATTTTCAGAAAAATCCGGGTCTTCCCTTCCATCTCCAGGGTCGGGACGCTTTCCATTCCCCTGGAATCCCCGGCTTCACAGGCCAGCATTACTTCGGGGACCGGATTCTTCTGCCAGGCGGGTTCGCCGTTCGAATTATTGGAAAGCATGTCAATCAGCCGGAACTTTTCCTCCGCACCCAAAATGAGATCAACGCCGTCGATGGAGGCAATCTCTTCGGGCTTATTTTCCGCATAACACCCCACCACAGCAATAAACGCGTCCGGCGATTTCCGGTGCGCCTGCCGGATAGTCTTCCTGGCGCGAGAGTCGGCTTTGTGCGTCACGGTGCAGGTATTAATTACGTAGAGATCCGCCGGCTCGCCGAATTCCACTATTTCGTATCCGTATTTATCGAACTCCTGGGCGATAGTAGCCGTCTCGGACTGATTCAGCATACATCCGAAGGTATAAAAGGCCACTCGTCTGACATCTGCCGGCTGAAAGGTCGGTTCATATTTCGGCACGATCTATGTCCTCCTCTTGATAATCAGTTTATAGAATTTTCATCAGCGTAGTAACATCGGACCCAATGACCTGGTCCAAGTTCTTCCATGGATGGAACCCGGTTTGCACAATCGGACCTGGCGACCGGACAGCGGGTATGAAACCGGCATCCGCCCGGGATATCTATGGGAGAAGGGACATCTCCCTGCAGGACAATCCGGTCGTGTTTCACCGTCGGATCCGGCACCGGAACTGCGCTCATGAGTGCCCGGGTATACGGATGCAGCGGATTCCTGAAAACATCGTCCCGTGTTCCCACTTCTACAATTTTCCCAAGATACATGACAGCCACCCGGTCGCTGATATGTTCCACCACACTCAAATCATGCGCAATGAAAAGATACGTTAAATTAAATCGTTTTTGCAAATCCCGCAGCAAATTAATGATTTGGGCCTGGATGGACACATCCAGGGCCGTCACAGGTTCGTCGCACACAATGAATTCCGGCTCGACGGACAGCGCCCGGGCAATGCCGATGCGCTGGCGCTGCCCGCCGGAGAACTCATGGGGATAACGCTGGCGATATTCGGGCGCGAGCCCCACTAACTCCAGCAGTTCGCGAACCCGAGCCGTCCGCTGATCCGGCGGGACGATATCATGGATCGTCAGCGCTTCTCTCAGCAGACTCCCCACACTCATCCGCGGATTGAGTGAATTATACGGGTCCTGGAAGATGATCTGCATATCCTTCCGCATTCGCCGCAGGCTGTTGGAATCCAGAGCCAGCAAATTCCGGCCATCGAAATAAACCTCGCCGTCCGTCGGTTCCATGAGCCGCAGTAGCAGTCTGCCGGTAGTGCTCTTCCCGCAGCCCGATTCTCCGACCAGGCCGAGCGTTTCTCCCCGCCGGATGGAAAAACTCACACCATCCACCGCTCTGAGAACGGTATCCGATCGGCCAAACAATCCCTGCCGGACCGGAAAATGTTTGGTGAGATCCCGTACTTCTATCAAATTACCACTATTTCTGCTTAACTCCGTATGCATATTATCCGATGATCGAATACTCTCTTAATATATGATATTCTCGCTCATATAAAAGCCCGTCCCGGCATTAAATATATAATCGGATGGAACCGGATTAAATCAACAAACTGAAATACCCACAATTTATGTTCGACACCGGCTGACAGATATCGTCGTATTGGTTGAATTGACAATCAAAGGTATCAGTGTATCTTCAGAGGAGATATTCGGGCACTCCGCACCTCCATAGTGAGCGATAGGTGGGTCGTTGTACCGATCAGTTATCCAGGAATTCATCTCCCGGGGAAGTAGTTTCAGATCAGATACTTTCAGCCAGCCTGCCGGGCTTCACCTGATTTCGACCCGGCTCTGGTTGCCAATGACAAATCGATGGGTTCTTGGCTTGGGGGTGGCTTTCACGATCTCGGCCTCTTTGCCCAACAAACTGCTCTCGATCCGGAGGTCCACATCTTCAATCCGGCAGCTATCGAGGATGATGCTGTACTCCACTTCGCTGTTGCGAATCACCGTATTATTATATATCGAGGTGTACGGACCGACATAGGTGTTCTCAATCCGGCAGTTTTCTCCGATAATCACCGGCCCCCGGATATTGGAATTAATAATCCGGGCGCTGGGGGCGATCCTGGCGCGCCCCAGGAGGGTGGAGTTTTTATCGATACTCTGATCCACATAATTCGACGGCAGGTTATCGAGAATGAGCCGGTTGGCTTCCAGTAAATCGAGAGGCTTCCCGGTATCTTTCCACCACCCGGTGATCTCAGAGAAACTGATATGATACCCCTTCTCCACCAGATACTGATGGGCGTCGGAAATCTCCAGCTCCCCGCGATCGCTGGGGGAAATACTATTCACTGCTTCAAAGATATGCGGACCATAGATATAGATCCCCGAGACCGCATAATTGCTTTTGGGCACTTTGGGCTTTTCCTCGATCCGGACAATCCGGTTCTCGATGATCTCCGGCACCCCGAACCGCTCGGGATCCTTCACCCTGGCCAGCACCAGATGGCAGTTGCTCTCCGCCGTGCGAAATTCTTCAATGAACCGGGAAATGCCGCCAACGACAATATTATCGCCCAGATAAAACACGAACTCATCGTCTCCGATGAACTCCTCGGAGATCTTCACCACATGGGCCAACCCCAGCGGTCTGTCCTGGGGAATGTAGGTGATGCTGACTCCCCAGGGACTGCCGTCTCCGAGCACATCCTGTACTTCCGTGGTGCCTGCATTGATCACCATTCCGACATCGGTGATACCTGCCGCCTTCACATACTCCAGGGCATAAAACAGGATCGGCTTATTGGCCACCGGAATAAGATGCTTGTTCTGCGTATGGGTGATCGGCCGAAGACGGGTGCCCCGCCCTCCGGCGGTAATCAGTGCTTTCATGGCGCGTTTTCCTTACCCGTTGGTGCGAGTTGATCAGTCAGAATAATACAGCGGATTGACGATTTCTTCAAACACTATTACGCGATATTGCCGTTCGGGATAGGCGCACCGCAAACCAGGCCATCTAATTTCATGACAAAATGCCATGGGTGAAAACTGTCCAACGGAGCCAAACTGTGTCAACCCCGCATTCTCTGGAAAGATATTCCGGAGAGGGCTTTATTCTCTGGTGTTACGATTGCTTCATTAACTCCGACATATAGGCCTCGACGCCGCCCATTTCCATAATCTTCCGGGCGAAATCCGGAATGGGATCGGCCGTGAACGTCTGCTCTGTCCGGAGGTTCGTGATACGCTGCTCTTCCACCGCCACCTGCAGCCGGTCGCCTGACTGCACGGAGTCGACCGCTTCCCGGCTGGTGAGTGCGGGCAGCCCCAGATTCAGGGCGTTGCGAAAAAATGCCGGCGCAAACCCTTTGCCAACGATGGCTTTGATGCCGGACTGCAGAAGCGCCTTCACGATGTCTTCTCTCACAGAACCATATCCGAACTTCTCGCCGGCCACCAGGATATCGGCGTTCCGATACTGCTCCGAATTCTCTCTATTCAAGTCCGGAAACACCATCTTCTCAGAGATTGGTTCGCGCGTCAGCGAGTGTTCCGGCTGTAGGATACTGTTCGCAGAGATGTTGTCGCCAAACAGAACTATTGTTCCTTCGATTACTTTCATTGCTTCTTTTAAGCCTCCCCCTGCAGCACGGCTTGCTTGGACAGTTGATCCGCCCGCTTGTTTCGTTCGCGCGGCACATGTTCAATCCTCCACTCGGGCAGGTGCTGCAGAACGTTCATGGC
>DATFLS010000260.1:0-2912 GCA_035267465.1 bacterium | reverse complement strand
TACGGTCTCTGCGTGCTGGTTGTTGTCGGACTGGTGGCGGGTGAGCCGCTGCAATCCGCTCCGCCCACCTGGCAGGTGCGGAGTCCGGCGTATTTCCGGATGGACAGTGTAGCTCTCGACCGGGCCTTCCGGCAGGCGCGGGCGATTTCCCCTCCCCTGGAAAGCCTGCTGATTTCCCGGGGGACGGCCCTGGTGGCGGAACAGTATTTTAATGGGTTCAACGGCGGGGATCTCTGGAATATTAAATCGGCCTCCAAGAGTATTTTGTCCATTCTGGTGGGAATCGCTTTGCAGGAGGAGTACCTGGACAGTCTGGACCAGACGATTGACCAATTTTTTCCTGAGTTTTTTGAAAACCGCACGGCACCAGAGAAGCGGCGAATCACGCTCAGGGATTTAATTACCATGCGGGCGGGACTGGAAACCACCAGTTTCTTTAACTACGGGAACTGGGTCACCAGTTCGAACTGGGCTTACTGGGCGCTGGCACAGCCGATGGTGAGCGAACCGGGGACCCGTATGATTTACAGCACGGGGAATTCGCACCTGTTGTCTGTGATACTGACCCGGGCCACCGGGATGTCGACCCGGGAATTTGCGGAGCGGTACCTGTTTGATCCCCTGGGGATAGAATGGTATATCTGGCCCCAGGATCCGCAGGGGTACTACTTCGGCGGGAACAATATGGCACTGCGTCCCAGAGATATGCTCAAGATCGGCGAATTGTACCTGAACAACGGGCGCTTCCGGAATGAACAGATCGTCCCCATCACCTGGGTGCGGGAGTCCACCCGCCGGTATGTCCAATCTCGCTTCAGCCGCCACTGGCAGGGGTATTTCTGGTGGACGGACCGGTTTGCCGGCTACCGGACGACCTTTGCGTGGGGACACGGCGGACAATTTATCCTGGTGGTCCCGGATCTGGAACTGGTGGTGGTCTGCACCTCGTCTCTCGCGAATCGTCCGGATCACGGCGATCACAACGACAATATCCTTCGGTTACTGGAAAAATATATCATCCCCTCCATCGAGCCGCGACGGATAGCCGCCAGATTATCTAAAAGCTGAGCACCTGGCAGTAACTCCAGGTACAATCGTTGTCTCAATGGGTGACCGGCCGCGGGCGCAACTTGTTCGAAGGCGAGTGGCGAGTACCGGGCAGTATCCGACAGGAACCGAATTGGAAAACAAGGAGTGTTGGAAATGGCGTTGACAGCAGTAATCGCCGGGGTCGGACCGGGACTGGGTGAATCGCTGGCCAAGAAATTTGCCGGAGAAGGCTGCCGGGTAGCGATGTTCGCCCGCTCGAAAAATTACCTGAACCAGCTGGCAGAGGATAGACGGAGCAACGGACAGCAGGCGCTCTCCGTGCCTGCCGATATCACCAAACCGGACCAGGTACAAGCCGCATTTCAGGAGGTACGCGGGGAATACGGCGAGGTGGATATTCTGATTAATCACGCCAGTTACGCCCGCTGGCAGGGGATTCAGAATCTCCCGGCCGAGGAGTTTGAGACCGCCTGGCGGGTGACGGCGTACGGGGCGTTCTTGTGCTGCAAACAGGTGGTCCCCGGGATGATCGAGAAGGGGTCCGGGACCATCCTGTTCACCGGAGCCACCTCGTCCATCCGGGGAGCCGCCGGGAGCGTGGGGTTTGCCAGCGCGAAATTTGCCGTCCGGGGGATGGCGCAATCCATGGCTCGGGAACTGGGGCCCAAAGGCATTCACGTTGCCCATGTGATTATCGACGGCCAGATCGATACTCCCCGCGTCCGGGCGATGAATCCGGACCGGCCTGAGCATACCTTTCTGAACCCCGATGCCATTGCAGAGAATTACTGGAATCTGGTCAATCAGGACAAAACCACCTGGACCCTGGAGCTGGATCTCCGCCCCCACGTAGAGCAGTTTTAATGCTCGATGGAGGCCGGAATGGGAGGGATAGGCAAACCCGAGCATTCATGAAGAATGGCACTCAGATTCACACAGAACCAACGGATAACCGCAAATCTCCCCATCTCACACTTCCTGACGATTCCAGAGCAAAGGGACATGAATACGTGCGCACCTCGGGATTCATGGCTGGAAAGATTTTCATTCGTATCAGCAGTGATTTTTAAACTCAGCATGTATGATGCGCGACATCGGTCGCCTTCCGTTCCATATTCATGACGCAGAGTGGATCAGATACCTGCCTTCCGAACATCCCCGGGAGTGGGCTTGTCTTTTCGGGTTGTTGAATAATTCGGCAGAGGGAGAACACAAATAGTTTGCCGGAAAAGAGAGCCGCGAAAAAAGTGTGATCTATATCAACATGATATGCGATTATATCAAATCGATATGCTTCCGAAGTCATTCGTCTGGATTAATCCGACTCCCGGCCCTTTGTTTATAAGGTTTTCGGGAAATCAACGTTCACTGGCACAGGAATTGTATTTAGAAGAGTAGACCAATACGAAAATGAACGGTTGATGAAGGAGGACGCATGAAATCAATCATTCGACATATCAAATACCCGCTGCTCATAGTGTTTTTGATGCTCGGGATTGTCGCGGCCAAAGCGTGTGCCGATGTGACCGACACGGTCAGCCGCACCTTTCAGGTACAGCCCGGGGGCACACTGACACTGGAGAGTGACCTAGGATCGGTGAACGTACAGACCGGCAATCAGAATAGGGTGGCGGTGAATGTGGAACGCCGGGCAAACGTGATTGGGAACATCCGGGGGAAAGAGATTCTGGAACGGTTTCAGATTGAATTCAATCAGGATGGGAATGATGTGGAGGTCATCGGAGAGATAGACAATCACAGGGGCAATAGATTACAGGTACACTACAGGATTTCTGTTCCCAGAGAGTATAACGTTGATCTGAGCACCGCAGGTGGGTCTATCGATATCGCTGATTTGGACG
>DATFLS010000259.1:0-6408 GCA_035267465.1 bacterium | reverse complement strand
GGCACCGAGCGGGTGGCAGTGTCTGTGCTTCCTCACTCATGGATGCCTTCACTTTAATCCCGGAACCTGTTCAGATATGATTCGAACAGATATTTCCTGTTGCGGTACTGCCCGGTGATTTCCTGGAGAATCCCTGCTTCTTCAAAACTGCGCACCAGGTTCCCTGCCGCCCTGGCACTCAGATCACAGACTCCCTGAACAGTTTTAATATCCACCACCGGATACCGGAATAAATGTTCCAGCAGTTTCAGCCCTGAATGCGTACGTCTCCCCCACTCCTGACGCAACCGGGACTCCAGATCTTCCTTCAATTGCAATACTCCACTCAGAGTATCGGCCGCCTGCACAGCGGTATCTCGTATTCCAATCAGAAAGTAACGAAGCCAGCCAATCATATCGTTGTCCCGCCGAACTCGCATCAGGTTATCATAGTAAGTCCCTTTATGTTGCTCAAAGAATCTGGACAGGTACAGTAACGGTTGATTCAATATCTTCCGGCTCACCAGGTACAGGGTTATAAGCAACCGGCCGATTCTCCCGTTTCCATCCAGAAATGGATGGATCGCTTCAAATTGATCATGCACCATCCCGATCCGGATTAAGTCCGGGAGGTCGATATCTTCATTGTGTAAAAAATTTTCCAGATCCCCCATAAGATCATGTACATATATATGAGCAGGGGGTATAAATACGGCGTCTTGGATGGTAGCACCACCAATCCAGTTCTGACTGGTGCGGTATTCGCCGGGATTTCTGTGCTCACCGCGCACTCCGCTGAGCAAGATCTCATGCGTCCGTTTGATAAGTCGTGAGGAGATGGGTAACTCATCAAGCAATGCTATCGCCGTGTTGAGGGCCTCCCTGTAATTACGTACCTCAATCCAGTCCTGCCGCCTCTCAGGGGCCACGGCATCTTCCGGAAGAAGCGCTTCATCGATATTGGTTCGGGTACCTTCAATACGACTGGAAATTACCGCTTCCGTGGTCACGTGGAGTTGAATAAATAAATCAATATTCGGAACCAGCCGTGCAAACGAATTAAGTTCTCCCAATTTCAGGGAGGCTTCCTCCAATAAGGCGCTCAATCCCGCATGCTCCCACTTCCAGGGATGGTTGATTTTCTCGGGCAGGTAGTACTCGTACTGCTCACCTTCCCGCCAGATTCCCCATGTAAATGTCTCAATATTCATACTCTATATTATACTATAACCCGATATTGTAAAACATAATTTTTTATGTTCACTTTTGTTTTATTATGGGCGTTCAATTTAACTTTCATCCACGTAAGTAAATTATAATATATTTTGTTTTACTTTCATTCACTACCTGAATGCGGGGAATATTTCGTCCTGTGACAGAAGAGGATTTTATTTATTACTCTAACCTGCCGGGCACAAGGCGCAGGTAAACAATGGCGCACGGATTAAAAAACCGTGAAAAGTGAAACGTGAGAAGTGAGAAGCTGGAAAGTCGAACGGCATGGGAAGATGGAGACTGGGGATTGGAGGAGGGAACAGCCAGTTGGCAATAGACAATTGGCAGTAGGCAAGGGGTGTGGAGAAGGCCGGGTACTGCGGAGGAAAGAAAAGAGCATAGGGAAAAGAGGGCAAATGGCAAAGGGCAGACGGGCAAACGCAAGTGTTTATACAAACTGGAGGGGTATGTGCCTCTGGTGGATTCTATGCCGCAATTAGGTATACAGCGCAGGCCACACGTTTGGAGGGGCACCTCTCCCTCTTGGGTGGACGTGTCGTGCGGAGGTGAAGCAAGAGAGGGGGGACCGAGGGGGTGAGTTGGCCGGAGAGCACCGGACGCTTGTAATATGCACTCACTGGTGGAGGTGAGTGGAACGAGAATCGGGGATAAATAGTGGGAAGTGAAAAGTGAAATGTGAAAAGTGAGAAGCAAGTGTTGGGGGACTGTGGACCCTTACGATAGATAGGAGCGATCTATACTTGAGTCGGGTATTCCAAAGAAAATGTCCAGAGTCGCTGGTCAAGGGTGCGGGAGAGGGCCAGCCCCGGCGGGGCTGTATGTTCTAGCAGACCGAACTTCCCATATGTCCCCCCTGCTCCGGAGGAGCAGTATGTGAATCACCGAGGAGAGCCCACACATCAGAAGCCCTGGCAAGGGACGGACGCAAACTGTAGACGCATGTGTTGAGCAAATAAGGAACCAAAAAATGAGAAAGTGTCGCTCCCTGAGTCGGGTATTTAAACAGTGTACATAGTGAACCGTCGTTGTCAGTTGTCTGCAGGGTGAGGGTAGGGGCAGTGCCGGAAGGTAGCAATAGATCGATGCAGATGGCCACGGATAAGAAGTGCAAAGGCAGAAGGAACAGTAGGTAGTAGGCAGTGGGCAGTAAGCAACCGCCCGGCTCCCCGGATAGCGCACGGATAAACATAGATAAAAAACGGTGATAGAGTATCCTGACTCTTGTCGCTGCAGAGATATATTTCATCCCATTTTCGTTCCCTTATCATTCTGAATTCCCCCCTCTGATCTTATCGCACACATCTTCCGGGAGTTTTGAAATTCTGACAGAAGGAATTTCAAAATTCTTTCAGACAATTACGAAAAAATGTCGGAAATAAGCGGATGGAATGTGTCTTGTAACTTTTATAAACGACATTGGGTTGAAATCCGAATGGTTAAGAAAAGACAGGAGGCTCCCTTATGAAATATGTAACAAAACAACTCGGCAAGTCTGGTTCGATCCTCTCACTATTTGTCGCAGTTATGGTGTTGTTCGCATTTTCCGGCAATGTGTTTGCCCAGCAAGCGCCCATGGGAGTCGTCGAGGAGATCCCGGACGGCGCCAATCGAATCATTATGGTGCAGGAAGGCGTACCGCCTGCGGATGTGTATATCGATACCTATAATCTGCTCAGAACCAAGGATTATCAAATCACCGCATCCGAAGAGAGTCTGGTGTTGAACGACCTGAGAGATATCCTGAACAATGAACCGCTGGTCTTTGCCGCGAAAAAACAGATTCGGGATGATATGGCTCTGTGGATGACCTTTAACGTTAATACGACTCCGGCAGGCGGCCAGTTAATCGCGTCGGCGAAATATGCTGAAGACGTGAACACGCCGGTCGGCGAATGGAAGCAGGCCGCGTGGACCAGCGGGAAAGCGGAAGAAGCATTCATCGACGCGCTGGATGTGATCAGACATGCCCGCTACGACGCAATGGACTTTGAAGTCGGCGTGGCGGTAGTCTCCAGATAACAGCCAACAGATACTGACTGTCAGTCAATGAATGCCCCCTTCGAAATGAAGGGGGTATTTTTTATCCGGGCGTCAACACGTCCTGGGAATTATCCAGTCAGAGATGCATGGGCAATGGATCGTATTCTATACTTGGAGCGAACGACAGCTGGAAACACTTATCCATGTTCCAGAACGCCCACCACGGCCACTTCATTCCCCGGGATGAGCTCGCCTCCCCGGATCACCCGCGCGAAGACGCCTTCCCTGGGCATAATGCAGTCGCCGGTCATGGTGCGGATAACACAGGCGGTATGGCATTCTTTGCCAATCTGGGTGACCTCCAGCACGATGTCTTCTCCCAGCTGCAGGCGGGTGCCGATATCCACAGAGGAGTAGTCCAGTCCCCGGGTGATCAGGTTTTCGGCAAAGGCGCCGTCCGTTAGGTTGGGAATTTTTTCCCGCATCATATTGATACTCTCCAGCGGAAGCAGCGAGACCTGCCGGTGCCAGTCTCCGGCATGGGCGTCGCCGACAATTCCGTGATTCTCGCGAAATTCCGCCTGTCGAACCGGCTTCTTCACCCGGCCTTTTTTGGTACTGATGCAGATTGCTTCTATCGTCGCCATAGATTCAGATCCTATTCGATGGTTTGTATTTCGGTATTCCAGGGGAACAGGTAGACTGTCACTACCGTCCCCGCTTTGATTGTATCCTCATCCGGCGGGACAATCAGGAAGCCGTCCCCGGTCGTGACGCCGGATAACATATGCGATCGCTGCCTGGCAGCGGGTGAGAGCGTGAGGCTCCCGTCCTCGCGATGATCCAGCTGAACCAGCAGGAACCGGGCGCGGGAGGATCGCAATCCGGTGAGCGGTTCGGATAACGGAACGTGCACTGCCGGGAGCTCGGCCGCCGGACTTCCCCGTAAATAATTCAACACCGGGTGCACATACACTAAGGTACTCATCACCGTCGACACCGGGTTGCCGGGGAGTCCGAACAGCATGGTGTGCTCGCCGGATGCAACATAGAGCGGCTTCCCCGGTTTCTGTGCCACCTTCCAGAAGCGCCGCCGGAACCCGAGATTCTCCGCCGCTTCCTTCACATGATCGTGGCGTCCGACGGAGACTCCTCCGCTTATCAGTATGACCTCGGCCAGAGATGCAGCCTCCCGGAGCGCCTGTTCAGTGGCTTTCAGAGAATCCGGCACCCGGGCGGACCGCACCGGCCGGAGTCCGATGGAGCGCAGGTAGTACTCCAGGAACAGTTGATTGGAGTTCCGGATCTGTCCCGGCTCCGGGGATTGCGCGTAGTCGATGAGCTCGTGACCTGTGGTGAGCACGGCCACCCGGGGTCTGGCGTACACCGGCAGTTCGGTGATACCGAACGTCGCGCACCAGGCCAGCACCGGGGGAGTCACCCTTGTGCGCTGGGCGGCGATGACCGCCCCCTCTTCCACTTCTTCACCCTTCAGACGAATATGGGCGCCGGTGTTTCCCAGCGAACGGATGGTCACCCGATCATCCGCCATCTCGGTATCCTCCACCGGTACCACCAGATCCGTGCCTTCCGGCACCACGGCTCCGGTGGAAATGCGGGCGGCGGTTCCTTCCTCCAGCGAGGTTTCGTAAGGCACCCCCGCCCGGGATTCTCCCACCACCGGCAGCCTCAGGGGAACGTTATGATCAGCGCCTTCCGGCAGGGCCACGGCGAAGCCGTCCATCGCACTGTTATCGAAGCGCGGCAGCGGCTCCGGGGCCCGGATATCCTCCGCTAAATAATATCCCAGCGATTCCTCCAGCACGCCGCTCACGATGAGGCTCCAGCCGGTACTCCCGTACAATCTGTCTGGCTTCTTTGATGGAAATCATGTTATGCGAATAATAAACCGGATTTTGTGTTGTTGAAGTTTTGTGATTTTATCATAGGTATAGAACGCCGGGAGAAATGGAGAACGGAGACCGGAGAACGGATCACCCACCCACATCCCCGGATTATTGAAAGACTTCACATGCCCACGAGTGCCCATGTTTCCGCGTAACCTCATATTTTATTTTTTCATCTTGTTTTCTTGAGTTCTTGTATTACCGACTTCTTTTATTTTGAATTTTTGAGTATTGAGTTTGGAATTTTGATCTCTATCCATGCCCTCCGCCTTTCAGCATCGGGAAGATATGCAAAATACCCGGGAACAGTGCTTCCATGCTCTCCCGGGCGCCGTTAGAGCTCCCCGGTAAATTGAGAATGAGCGACTGACCGATGGTGCCGGCCATCTCACGGGACAGCATGGCATACGGAGTCCGTTGCGAACCGTAATCCCGCATTTTCTCTGTGATGCCGGGGGCTTCCTTCTCCAGGATCGGTCCGGTGGCCTCGGGAGTAAAATCAGCGGGACCGAACCCTGTTCCCCCGGTGGTGATCACCAGATCACAGTGCTCCTTCTCTACCAATTCCAGTATCCGATTCCGGATCCGGTCCTCTTCGTCCGGCAGGATTTCGTATACGGCCACCTCCACCGGCTCCGCCTGCAGATACTCCTGAATGACGCGACCGGACTTATCCTCCCGGGTTCCCTGGTAGGTAGACATGGAAATCACCAGCACCGCAGCCCGTAACGGCTCATCGAAGTGCTCGGCGAACTGGGATTTCCCGCCCCGTTTCTCGACAACCTTTATCTCACCGATTTCCATGGTGGTGTCCAGTGGCTTCAACATATCGAAGGCATTCAAGAGCGCAGCCGAGACCGCCGTAATCGCCTCGATCTCCACCCCGGTTTTCCAGACCGTCTCGGCTTCGGCGGTCACCTTCAGGCCATCATCCTGTATTTCAAACGACAGGTCCACCCAGTCCAGCGGGATAGGATGACTGAACACCACCCAGTCGCTGGTCCGCTTGGCCGCCGCAATCCCGGCAGCCCGGGCGGTCGCAAGCACATCCCCTTTGGGCACCGTCCCCTTCCGCACCCGCTGCAGCGTCTCCGGCTGTGCCTTTAATACCCCCTCCGCCTTCGCCCGGCGCAGGGTGTTCGATTTGTGGCTGACGTTAATCATTCCTCTCCTTTAGGTCTTTATGGCTTAACTCTTCAGTAACGCAACAATCGCGAAGACCGCAAAGGGCGCTGAGAACGCAGAGAGCTACTGAAACATTCCCGGCAATTCTGCAGCAATTTAGACCATTAAAAACCGATATCAT
>DATFLS010000258.1:0-2141 GCA_035267465.1 bacterium | reverse complement strand
GCACCACTACCAGCAGTCCTATCGAAACTACCGCTGAAGCTAACTGGGACCACCGGATGGCCTGATAATGGTCGAGCAGGTCGTGTTGATGTGACGCCCACAGAATCAGATGCATACCGATGAAGTTGTGGAAAACGATCGTACCGTACACATCTCTGGTGAGAAAAAAGAAGGCGCTGGTGAAGAGACCGAGAACGGAGAGTTGTTTCATCATCCGGAGGCTGTTATATGGCGGACTATGAGCGATATGATATACACCGAACAGCAGCGCGGCAATCAATCCGGCAAAGAGGGTGGGCAGCGGGAGTCCAATCCGGCTGCCCATGGCCTCTGCATAGGAGCCGATAAGCGCCCAGCAGATCAGCACCTCGGCTACCGAGAGCGGGGCGGCCTTGAGGAAACCGTTCAGTAAAATAATAAACTTACGTGACGGCGGAGAATGGATGAGATGGAGCATGAGACCGAGTATAAATCCTATGGCGACAGACAGGATGGTTTGCTGCAGGGCGGAAAAACCGGCGGCCTGCCCTGCGATGATCTCATGGTGAATGTGTGAACGCAGCAGCCACCCGGCAAATACAATCCCCACAATGAGATTAACCACCAGGGTGTAAAAAAGATTTCGGCCGATGGCTTTCGGCCGCAGCAGCGTTCGGGACATACCTTCCAACCGAAACGTCAGCAGCAGCCACAGCGTGTAAAGGGCCGCCACACTGGTGAAGATGACCTGGAAACTTGAACTTTTCATCGATACACGGTTTCTCCGGCTCTCCGTCTGTTTCACGAAAATATCTCCGGTAAAATAGCGGGAAAATTCCGGGAAAGAAAGGGAGAGATAACGACTGTTCCGACTGTGCGACAAACAGGGGAGAGTGACCCGCGCAACGCAAATTTCAGGTTGCATAGGAGGCGGAGACCGGATAATATCAACCGACATTCTGCGAGGAAAACTACTTCCGCATGATTGTTGTGAGTTTCTTGGTATATTACAGTCCGAACTCACGCTGAAAAACGTTCTTTTTAGGAGGAAAACATGAACATCTGGACAACGATGCGTTATGGGTCTCGAATGATGAGATTGGTGGTAACCGGGATGTTGGGCATCCTGCTGCTTGGGCTGGCGGGAAGGAATATCGCCCGGGCCGGTGAACCGATCCATTTGTTCAATGGCAAGGAACCGGACCATTTTTATTCGTATCTCCGGGGGATCGGATTGGACAAAGATCCCCATGCCGTGTTCACCATTCAACGCGGAGTCTTGCGTGTTTCGGGGGAAGACTGGGGGACGCTCATGACCAGGAAGGAGTACGACAATTACCATTTGATCGTGGAATACCGGTGGGGTGATGAGACCATGGGCGACCGGGCGAATAAGGCCAGGGACAGCGGAGTCTGGGTGCATTCCATCGGGGAAGAGGGAGCCCGCGGGGATGCCTGGATGCTGGGTATCGAGGTGAATGTGATCGAAGGTGGTACCGGAGACCTCCTGGTCATAGGGGATGGCAGCGACACGTTTGCCGCCACCGCACTGGTCCGTACCGATGAACAGCCAAACCGGTATGTTTTTGATCTGAATGGTGAAGCCCTGACCCTGCACGAAGGGCGTATTAACTGGTGGGGCAGAGATCCCGGATGGCAGGATGTGAAAGGATATCGGGGATCCCGGGATGTAGAAAAACCGCCAGGCCACTGGAACCGGCTGGACATTTACGCGCTGGGGAGAAATATCAGCGTCATCCTCAATGATGTGCTGGTGAACCAGGCCAGCCAGGTCCGGCCATACAGGGGGAAGATCCAGATCCAATCGGAAGGCGCAGAAATTTTCTACCGGCGTATTGAGCTGATTCCGGTGGAGGACTAGCACGCCAATTTATCTGTGATTACTCTGGAGCGCCAGGCGAAGTCTGGGCTCCCTTGTAGACTGAAAGGAGTCTACCATGTCAAGTGCCTGTGGAACATGGAGTCGAGTAAGCGCAGCCAGGGGTGACCCGAGGTGTGAAGCCTTATGAGCCGGCCGTGCGAGCCGCAGCGGAAGCGAACCTGATTCGGCCTCGTTCCACAAAGCTGGGGAGTGGCCAGGGTCCCAGATTGCCTGAAGCCTCCCACCGGCGAAGAAGGGACAGGCCTGGGCATTCGCAGGA
>DATFLS010000257.1:0-4287 GCA_035267465.1 bacterium | reverse complement strand
AAGGTACCACTAAAAGTTCCATCCATACCTTGAGTCGAAGTCCTCGATCGTGAATTTTTCTTCCCGGTCATCCTGAATGATCATAAACAGCGATCGCTGGAAAATGTCCGGATTTGACCAGTTTTCCCCACGCCGGTTCTTGACAAATTTTTCCAGCGCGTGGTCCTGATTGTTGGCAATGATGAATTCCACATCCGGCCTGTTATAGTTCATAACATCTCTGTATACAATTCTGTAGTTGGTCATGGTGAGCACTCCATATTCTTTATTTATGTTCGATTGATTGCTTATATGTCTAATATAGGCTTAAATATACATATGTCAAGACCAGAAATGAGTATACATACAAAAATATAAAATATAACAAAACATATATTATAGTTAATGTGTCGGAAGTGAATGCTTTCATGTAACTGCGGCTTGAAACTGTGGGGAATCTCCGAACGGGCAAAAATTTACTCGTATTTTTCTTGCAATCCGATATTTGATTCTCTATTGTAGTATCGTTTTGAGAGTGGCCGTTCATTCAAGGCAATTATTTTCGTTACATAAAAATTATAACGTGAAGCGGGACCGCAGAACGCTTGATAGTGCCGGATTTTGTGTGGCCATATGGCATTGAAGAACCAGTCGGATCATTATAATAACCGGATAGTCTAAGGAGGGCTCTACAATGGGTTCAACTAATCATTCTGACGGCTTCGGAAGCGTTAATCAGTCGCGCCGGAAATTTCTCCGGAACGGTATGGCTGCCGCAGCGGCGTTTACGATAGTTCCCCGGCATATTATAGGCGGGGCCGGTTACCAGGCAGCCAGTGATATGGTGAACGTAGCCGGGGTTGGTGTGGGAGCACGAGGAGCCAGTGACATCCAGGGGTTTGCCGATCAGGAGGCGCCTTTCGAGCGGGAATTCCGGGGCCAGATCCGGACAATTGAAGTCCCTGAAGATCCCAAACGGCTTGCGAATATCTATGCTCTCTGTGATGTCGATACCGAAAAAGCGGGCTTCATGTTTCAGGCGTATCCCCGGGCAAAGCAGTATGTGGACTGGCGGGAAATGCTGGACAAAGAGCCGGGGATTGATGCGGTGATGATTGCCACGCCGGATCATAACCATGCGCCCATCGCAGCTGCCGCCATGAAGATGGGGAAGCACGTGTATGTCGAAAAGCCCATGTGTAAGACTGTCTATGAAACCCGCGAGTTGAGGCGGGTTGCGAAAGAGGCGGGTGTGGTCACTCAGATGGGCAACCAGGGACATAACCAGGAAGGAACCTACAAGATAATTGAATGGATTCGGGCGGGAGTTCTCGGTGATGTCGGTGAGGTCCGGCTGGCCACGAACCGTCCGATTTGGCCCCAGGGCGATCTGGATCGGCCAGAAGGCGTCCCGGTTCCTGAAACACTGAACTGGGATATCTGGCTGGGGCCGGCTCCGGAGAAACCCTATCATCCGGATGTGTGCCATTTTAACTGGCGCGGTCTCTGGGATTATGGCACGGGAGCCATTGGTGATATGGGGGCGCATATCTATGATGCCGCCGTGCGGGCACTGGAGCTTCCTCTTCCGAACAAAGTGCAGGGGAGTTCGACACCCTATAACGAAGAGTACCTGCCCCAGGCCGAAACAATCTACTATGAATTCCCCGCTCGGGGCAATATGCCGGCTGTGAAAGTTAGCTGGGTTGATGGCGGGCTCACTCAGGAACGTCCCGATGCGCTCCCCGATGGTCTCCGTCCGTCTTCGGCCGTACTCATCGGCTCGAACGGCCGGGTATTGATCCATGGAGATTATGGCCGCAGTCCCCGGGTGTACCCGGAATCTGCGATGGAAGAGGCGGCCAAAATTGAACCATCTATGGAACGACCCGCCGATATTCATGAGGATTTCATCAACGCTATCAAGAATGGCACCAGGTCGAACAATGATTTCGAGGTGGCCGGCCACTTAACCGAAATCATGTTGCTCGGACTGATTGCCGTGGCAGCCAAAGAGCACAACACCACCCTGGTGTATGATGGGGAGAACATGACATTTACCAATCTGCCTAAAGCTGACGAGTACTTTCATTATGAGTATCGGGAAGGGTGGACGCTGTAAGAACAATTACTATCGGGGTTGGACATTTCGTGTGGCCCGGATGAAATGCAGAGGGACCTGCACCGGGGTGCCAGTTAACGGAGGACACCAGCAGACCGGAGTGATCAGCGCGGAAAAATCTGATAGTCCGATCAGTTGTCCCTGTCTGACCCTTGAGCTCCAGGCTGAGGGTATCTCGTTCTATAACCTACATATCTGCCGGTGATGAAGCATCCCGGATACCTGGATACAGTCTGCCCTGTCCGGAGGTTATACTTCTGCAAGAGAGCCTATATGTTGAGGGAACCTGCTACCTCCCTCAGCTTCCGGGACTGTATCCCCCTCCGCGAAGGACTCCCGTGTTGACTTTTACTCCCTGTCCGGCATCAGTCCCGGGTACAGGTCCTCGAGACAGACCGGGCAGATGGTATGAGAGAAATGTACATGAAATGTTCTGGAGAAATATTCCTCCAGCGTGCGCCATGTATCACCGGCATCTTTTATTTTTTTGCAGTGTGCACAGATGGTGATCAAATCCCGGTGGAGAGGTTTTCCTTGCCCTTCGGCCTCCCCGGAACCGGGCAGTATTGTTTCCGTCTCCAGCAGTGCTGATTTATCAAGCGGATGAATATAGGCAAAGGCTCCCCCTTGCTGGCCGCTTTTGTCCTTAAGGGGTCGAAGGATAATTTGCACCGGTACGGAGTCGGTATCAGGTATCTGTAGCTTGCCTCGAAACCGTTGAGGTTCACCGTCTATTGTTCTGGACAGGTACTCAGCAATCGCAGCGGTACTTTCCTCTGGGAACAGATTCATAAACGGGTTTCCCTGAAGCATCTCAGGATCGGTATCGCACAGCTTTGCTGCCGCTTCATTCACAAAGGTGACAATGTGCTGATCATTCAAAATGAGGAGGGCTTGGTCGATATTATTCATGGCTTCCTTATATTGCTTCCGCTGCTCCTGGAGCAGTGCTTCCGCCGCCTTCTGTTCTGTGATATCGATCACATTTGCCAGGATCGCCGGCTTTCCCTGATACTCAATGAGTGTCGGCAGGAAACGGATCCATCGGATACTCCCATTTTTGTGAAAAATTTTGATCTCGGGTTCAGGGGGCAAATCTTCAGTTTCACCGGTCAGGGCTTTTTCCGTTGTCCACCGTACCAATTCTCGATGATCAGGATGAATTAACCCAAGATAATCGCCCCGGTTGGCCTCCTCGAGAGTGTACCCGGAAATCCGGGTGAAAGAGTCGTTTATATACTGGAATTTGCCCTCCTGGAAAATATATATCGCACCCAGTGAAAAATCGGCCAGAGTTCGGTACAACGCCAATTCGTGTTTATCAGCCTGTGACGCCAACTGGCCCTTCAGCGCGGCAATTTCCTCCTTGCATTTCCTGATTTGTTTCTGAAGAGCGGCATTTTCAGATTGGAGATCAGCTAAACGTTGACGGAGATTGTTCATAATTACACTACCTTATTTTCTGCGTGAGTTAGCTTACTGTTCCTCTATATGGAAGAGTAATGTGCTTACCCTGATAAAAATATAGGCAATCAGAGCCAGGAACCAAGTCATGAATGACAATTCTTCCGAAAGAGGATTCAACCCAATAGTTTCTGGAGTGTTTGTCCCGATAGCAAAGGAATTTTTGTTGATGATTCGGGAAAAAACGTTCGCTCCCATCAGTATGAAACGCCGGATGGACTTTAGTACGAACCTCGCATATGTTAATCTGTAACGCCTGTCTGCAAGTGATTTCTCTATCCGCACAGACGACGCCTGTAGCGACCTTTTTGTTCAGAGGGTGATGCATGGTCCTATGGCATCTGTTTCCAGGAAATCGACGGTCTGTATTGGCCACGACGACTGGCCCTTCGTTCTCACCATACCTCTTCAATGCCCCCAAGAAAAAATGATTGACCGCATCGCATGTGTGAAGAATATTTAGATGATAACTATCACAAGTATGTTAAAACAAGGAGGATGGTATGGCAACTTATATTCTTCTCACCAAACTTTCTCCCACTGTGATGGGAGATCTAAAGCACCGGAAGAATATCGGCCGCGAATGGTTTGAAACCGTGAAAGAAAAGTGTCCGGAGGTGAACTGGATTGCCCACTATGCGCTGTTAGGACCGAATGATTTTCTGGATATCTACGATGCGCCTGATGAGGAAACCGCCGCCAAAGTATCTATGATTACCATG
>DATFLS010000256.1:0-7895 GCA_035267465.1 bacterium | reverse complement strand
ACAATCTCTAACAGAGGCGAACAATAAAGTCTACGTGGCCTATGGTGGATGGAATGATAATCTGATGGCGGAGGACACCTACCGGAAACTGCGCCTGAAGTATTCCCGGCAGGGAGAGCCGGAGATCGCCGGTCAGTTCTTCTTCCGGGAAAAGATCGTCCAGCGCCGCCAGAAACCTCCGCTCACCAGAATCTGGGACTATTTCACCAAAGAACTCCTGTTCGGATACGGTGAACGACCGTTATATGTGCTGGGGAACAGCGGGTTGCTTATCCTGCTGTTTGCGTGGCTCTATACCGGCTCCGACCTGTTATATCACGGGCAGGAGAACGTCACTGACGGACTGACTGGTCTGTATTTCAGTGTGGTGACCTTCACCACGCTGGGCTACGGCGACTATCATCCCGAAGGGTGGCTGCGGTTCTTTGCCGCATTCGAGGCATTGCTGGGAGCTGTGTTTATTGCATTGTTTATTGTGACGATGACGAGGAAATTTATACGCTGATATGATATTACAGATTCCGCAGAACATACCATCATGGTAAAAGTTCTCATCTGCTTCGGAGAATTATTGCTGTTCCCATCCGCATCCGACGTTGCACCAGCTCATTTTAGAGTAGATTATCGAACGGCCATCTCCTACATTACCGGGTCGGCGATGGAGTTCGCCAAAACCGCCCCCGGGCTGATGACTCCTGCAGCGTACCTGAATGTTCGCAACAAAGAGATGGAGAGATGGTATGCGCAACTATATCATAGTGGCCCTCGGAGCGGGACTTGGCGGTGTCGGCAGATTCTGGCTTGCTCATCTGATACAAAGAATTTTACCTCCCAATTTTCCATACGGTACTCTCGCTGTGAATATCCTCGGGAGTTTTATCCTGGGGCTGGTGATGTATATGACAGAGGCGGAGGTATTGATTGGTCCGGAAATCAGAATATTCCTTACCATCGGAGTGTGTGGCGCGCTCACGACGTTTTCCACCTTCTCCTATGAGACACTGAGCATGCTGCGGGAGGCCGAATTCTTCTATGCAGGAATAAATATTACTGCCAACGTCCTGCTCACGCTTGCCGGGATTGGACTGGCATTTATACTGGCAAAGAGTCTGCTGGGGGTGTAAAATGCATATCGAGGGAGAAGCACAGTTACTTCGGATTTTTCTGGGGGAGTCTGATCATCTGGATCATCAGTCGCTCTATGAATATATCGTTATGCAAGCCCGCAAGCAGGGATTAGCCGGAGCGACGGTCTGGAGAGGTATTATGGGATTCGGCGGCCGAAGCCGGCAGATACATACCTCGAAAATTCTGCGCCTTTCCGAGGATCTCCCCATCGTTATCGAGATAGTTGATGAATCTCAGAAGATTCAAAATTTCCTGCCATTCGTTAACGAGGCCTTCGACCGGGCGAATTGCGGCGGATTGGTGACAGTCGAAGAAGCCGAAGTGATTAGATATATAGTAGAATAACTCTCCAGCCAACGCCGAAATTAGTGGAGCGGGAAAGCCCCCATTCATCGGAGCATGCTTACCAGCCCGGTTCGATTGTAAAGCCCCAGTGAAAACCCTTCTCCGGTCGCTGGAACGGAAAGGCGTAATATACCTGGAGAATCAGGTAGCCCATGATATTCATCCGGGTCGCCACCCCGGTGCTGAACACCGGAATACGTTCGAACGATTGCTCCGCCCAGGTGAGCACAGGCGGGTCGCCCTTATTCCAGGCTATCCCCGCATCAAAAAACGGTGAGATTTCCGTTGGCAGGAATGGAAAATTGAGCAGGCCGAAGGCATCTGTACCGAACAAGGGAATACGAAACTCCAGATTGGCTATGACCAATTTATCCCCGATGAGCCGGTCGAATGCCACACATGAAAAGCCCCCCGGCGGACATTCCTCCGGTAGAAAAGATGAAGCCTCGTATCCGCGGATCAGGGAGCCGTATCCGAGATAGAATGGCTGGGATGAACTCTTGAAGGTATTTCCGGTTGATACGTGGCCTGGAGCGCTTTCGTCCACCGGTTGACCAATCCTTTGCCTGACATCCCCAGGATATTCCGGAACGCCTGATCCTGGCCGGCTACCAGAGAAGTTGCATACAGGTCAGTGACAATTGAATCGCCCCAGGTACCGGCCACATACACCCAGAACGCGTGCCCCCATCTATACGGAAAATATTGGTCGGGTCTTCTGGATAGATCCGACACCGAGGGCAGTTTGTCATGGAGTACCGCATCCCGCATCCACATATCGGTGTGATTATCGATGGAACCGATGGAAAGATACTCCGACATCCCTTCGATCATCCAGAGGGGCAGCTGACCCATGGCCTGTAATCCCCGGTATTGATCCTGCATCTTCTGGGCGATATCCTATTGAAATACGTGCACCATCTCATGGCCCAGGACATGATCTGTTTCGGCGTAGCTCCCGGTGAGCGGCAT
Organism: bacterium; assembly: GCA_035267465.1. GTDB lineage: Bacteria > Fidelibacterota > JAANXI01 > JAANXI01 > JAANXI01 > DATFLS01. The sequence continues at coordinate 5,450 of DATFLS010000256.1, read as the reverse complement.
GAACAAGCGATTCTTTAAACCTTCCGTGATGCCGCCGGTGCCTTCGCCGATGTCTCCCGAAATGATATTAGTCTGATGGAAGTCCGTCTGGTTCTCATAGAGGATCACCGGCTTGGTTTCCGTAAACTGGTGGCCGAACACTTCGGCGTGCCGGGCATACCACCGCTCGGCCATTCGGGCGGCATCTTTGACTGCCCGGGCCCCTTCCGGGTATTTTTCCGGATAGAAGTAGATATTGAAGCGATCCGTATGCATCACTGCAAACCGGTAGGTTTCGTAAACCACTTTGTTGCGTCCGAAATATTGTCCGTGAACAGGCAGTGACACAAAGAACATGATGATAGAACACACAACAGCACAACAGATGAACCGGAATTTTGTTTGTCTCATTTCAGGTATCCCAGTAAGAAGAGTGCTTTGAGTTTTGTAAAGGTTCACTCCTCAGAGAACTGCCAGGTAAAGTAAAGAACCTTTGTAAATAATTTTACTCTATCGGGTAACGGAGAGTCAATATAAATTTTTGTGATGCGGTGCGTTCGTTTCGCCGGGAGAAGACACCGGAAGTCAGGTCTTTGATTCCTGATTCAGGATCGCTTTGATCCCGTTCAGCGGGATGATCACCCAATCCGGGCGATTATTTAGCTCGTAGTTCAATTCATAGATAGCCTTATCCAGCAGAAAGGCATTGAGCAGAATTCTGATGTGGTCGTTTTCATCCGGGATAAACCTGGCGCCGGTCACCGTGTTCAGGTACTCGGACAGGTAGATTCCGCTGACGTATTTGTACCAGGGTTCCACCCAGTTGATCAGGTACTCTTTATCCTCCGGCCGCACGGCGGCGTGGTGAAACAGGCCGCTGTATACGGCATAATGGAAGGAGCGTATCATTCCGGCCACATCTCTGAAGGCGGCATATTTCAACCGGCGCTCACTGGGTGCGCGGTTGGGTTCACCCTCGAAATCGATGATGATAAAATCTTTGCCGGTCGACAGTACCTGTCCCAGATGATAATCCCCGTGAATCCGGATTTTCGAGGCGTTAATTTTTTCCCGGGATACCCTTCCGAAGTGATCCAGAATCTCCGAGCGGCGGTTCAGAATATCCTGCAGAAGCGCCCGCTCTTCCGCAGCCAGTTTCCCGGTGGATCGTTCAATGCTCTGCAGCTGACGCAACGCATTACTGCGCAGCGATTGATAGAGGGACCGTAGATACAACTTCGAGAATGCTTCCGGTTTAAAGGCAGCCTTGTTTGAAGACACCAGCGCCAGATGCATTTCGCCGGTGCGCTGACCCAGAAGACGGATGTTTTCCAGATACGGGCTTCCGATAATATCCTGCATCAGGGGTGGTACCGCTGCGAAATCGATCTCGAGTAAGGAAGCGGGGGGAAACTCAACCGCTTCCTCATCCGGTTTGCGTGAAAGCAGCCGCTCAAAATAGCGTCCAACCAGATCCAGGGTGATGGTCCAGGCATCCCCTTCATTGGGAATAAATCCCTGCAGTAATCCCAGCACCCGGGGCGGAGAGCCGCCTTTCCGATACTCCAGACTGCCGGCGAATTCAGGTACTTGCCGGAACTCTGTTTCCTCAGAGAAGAATTGGACCAGCTCGGCATCGGGGTTCACGCCCTCTTCTACCTGCCGGTACATTTTCAGAAAATAGTATTCATCATAGAGAACAGAGGAGTTGCTCTGCTCCGCTTGCAAGACCTCGGATCGGATATTGTCGACAGATTCGTCGTGAAAAGCATATCCCCGATGGGCCACGACTGCTCCATGTTCTGTCTTCACCGTGCCCTCCGATCGGATCATCTCCAGAAGATGAGTGCGAAAGGCGTGACTATAGAGACTGTCATACAGGATACCCTCCTCATCATCCACCTGCAGCCTGGCGATAATGCTCTGGGGACGATGTTCCATAATTTTGCCGGCCTCCACCTGTGACGCAAAGGAAACGGACAGGCTATATGTATCCGGGGTGGCTCCGGCATAATTCACCTCCAGGATCAGGAGCTCGGAAGGTTCCTCATCGCCGGGAAGATGAATTTTTTCACGGATCCGCACGGTCTGAATACTTTTCGCTTTCCCGCCAAACCACCGGCAGCTCTGTAAATATTTTGGCAGGATCTCCCGCTGAAACTTCGTCCCGGAACGGCCGGAGAAAATCTTCTCCCAGGTTTGTTTCACCTCGAGCGCGGGATATTCTTCGGGAGCTTCGGCTTCTGCTTCCTCCTTCTCCAGCCGCAGCCAGTAGTGTGTGTGGGGTCCGAAGGTCAATAAATAGGGTTCGTCTTCGATGCGCGGAAATGTATTCTGGCTGAACACCTCCTCCGGGGTGTAGCCGGCATATTCCTCCAGGTGCAGATCCGCTACCTGGGTGAATCTGGATAAATTGACAACCACCAGGATGTGTTCATCTTCGTATTCGCGGACAAAGGCCAGTATTTTGGGATTATCCGGCTGGAAAAATTTGATGTCACCGCGGCTGAAGGCCTTGAAGCGTTTGCGCATGGTGATGACCCGCTTCATCCACCAGAGCAGGGAAGAGAGATTACGTTCCTGGTTTTCCACGTTGCGTGATTCGAAGTGGTATTCCGGGTCGATAACCACCGGCAGATAGAGCTGCTGAGGATTGGCCCGGGAGAACCCGGCATTCCGGTCAGCGCTCCACTGCATGGGAGTGCGCACACCGTCCCGGTCTCCGAGATAGTAGTTGTCCCCCATCCCGATTTCGTCGCCGTAATAAATAATCGGAGTCCCAATCAGCGAAAACAGCAGGGTCTGCATCAATTCGATTTTCTTTTCGCTGTTATTGAGCAGCGGGGCCAGCCGGCGCCGGATACCCAGATTGATGCGCGCCCTGGCGTCCTGCGCATAGACCCGGTGCATATAGTCACGTTCTTCATCGGTGACCATCTCGAGAGTCAGCTCGTCATGATTTCTGAGAAACATCGCCCACTGGCAATTCTCCGGAATGTTCGGTGTCTGATCCAAAATGTCAATAATCGGGAAACGATCCTCCATCCGGAGCGCCATGAACAGCCGGGGCATTACCGGAAAATGGAAGGCCATGTGGCATTCATCTCCCTCTCCGAAGTATTCCGCGGCATCCTCCGGCCACTGGTTGGCCTCCGCCAGCAGCATCTTCTCGTCGTATTTGGTATCGATATGCTTCCGGAGATCCTTCAGAAAATCATGGGTCTCCGGCAGGTTTTCACAGTTGGTGCCTTCACGCTCGAACAAATAGGGAACCGCATCCAGCCGTAAGCCATCCACACCCATATCGAACCAGAATTCCATGGCCTTGATAATTTCTTCCCGGACCCGGGGATTATCAAAGTTCAGGTCCGGTTGGTGCGCATAGAACCGGTGCCAGTAATAGGCTTCTGCCACCGGATCCCAGGACCAGTTGGAATGTTCGAAGTCCTGGAAGATAATTCGGGCGTCTTCATATTTTTGCGGGGTGTCACTCCAGACATAGAAATCCCGCTCCTCGGAACCCGGTTTAGCCTGGCGAGCTCGCTGAAACCAGGGGTGCTGATCGGACGTGTGGTTGATGACCAGCTCCGTGATCACCCGGATCCCCCTAACATGGGCTGCGTCCAGGCACTTTTGAAAATCATCCAGCGTACCGTACTCCGGATGCACGTCGTAATAGTCTGCGATGTCGTATCCGTCATCTCGCAGAGGGGAAGGATAGAACGGCAGAATCCAGATCGCCGTGATACCCAGGCCTTCCAGATAATCGAGTTTATCCAGCAACCCCCGGAAATCACCGATCCCGTCTCCATTGCTGTCGTAAAATGATTTCAGGTGCAATTGGTAGATGATGGCGTCCTTATACCATAAAGGGTCCTGCTCTCTGGGATCTTCCGGAGTCATAGGCAATCGTGTTTCCTGGCTCACATGAAATAATCGAAATCGTTCTCACGGCGCAACCGGCGGCGAATACTGAAGATTTTAGCAGGGGATTCCCGGGGATCGAGTTTTAGGTAATTATCCTCTCCCTGCCAGATAAATTTTTCATCGCTGAGCAGTTCGTGCACCAGATAGGCCTGATCCTCCGGGATCCGCAAATCTTCCAGGGGCAGCCAGACCTTCCCTTCTCTGGTATGATAAGGATCAAGATTTACCGCCACGAAAATCATATTGGACAAATCATCTGTCACTTTGCCGTAGCATAAGATATGTTCGTTCTCCACCCGGTAGAACTGCAAATTCCAGTTCTGCTGGAGGGCCGGGTTTTCGCGTCGGATCGTATTGATTCGGCAGATCAGATCTTTGATATTCCCCGGTTGATCGCGATCCCAGTCTTTGATTTCGTACTTTTCGGAATCACGATATTCCTCCTTCCCCTCCAGGGCGTCGTTCACGCACAATTCGTAGGCCGGTCCGTAAATCCCATAATTCGAGGACAGAGTCGCCGCCAGGATCACCCGGCTGATGAATGCCGGCCGTCCGCCATACTGCAAGCTTTCCGGCAGGATATCCGGGGTATTGGGCCAGAAATTCGGCCGGAAAAATTCACGAACCCCGGATTGATACAGTTCGGTCATGTAGTCGGTGAATTCGCGCTTGGTGTTTCGCCAGGTGAAATAGGTATACGATTGGGTGAAACCCAGCTTGGCCAGCCGGTACATGATTTTCGGCCGGGTGAAGGCTTCCGAGAGAAAAATCAATTCGGGGTGTTTGGCCTTTAACTCACCAATCACTTGCTGCCAGAAGGGAAACGGTTTGGTGTGGGGATTGTCCACCCGAAAAACCGTTACGCCGTGATCAATCCAGTATTCAAACACACTCTGCAATTCTTCCCAGAGATGTTCCCAATCCTCGGCTTCGAAGTTGATCGGCAAAATATCTTCGTACCTTTTGGGCGGATTTTCCGCAAATTGCACGGATCCGTCCGGTCGCCACCGGAACCACCCGGGGTGCTCCTCCACATACGGATGATCCGGAGAACACTGGAACGCAATGTCCAGCGCCACATCAATACCCAGATCCTTCGCCCTGGAGACAAGCCGTTCAAAGTCTTTGATATCACCCAGCTCCGGTTGAATCGCCTTGTGCCCGCCCTGTTTGGCGCCGATAGCCCACGGACTGCCGGGATCGCCGGGTGCCGCGGTCACCGCATTATTCTTGCCCTTGCGGTTGGTTTCGCCAATGGGGTGAACAGGCGGGAGATAGACAACGTCGAATCCCATGTCAGCGATTTCCGGGAGCAGCGCTTCCGCGTCCCGGAAGGTGCCGTGTTCAGTCCCATCTCCGGCCGACCGAGGAAAGAATTCATACCAGGCGCTGAACAAGGCTTTCTTTCGGTCGACACTCACCACCAGTTCTTTGTCATACCTAATCTCGAGCGTTCGGTCCGGGTACTGCCGGGTGAGAGTGGTCAGTTCATCGCTCAGAGCCAGCGACACCACCTCCGGCTGTGAATCGGGCGAGTCCAGCCG
>DATFLS010000255.1:0-4259 GCA_035267465.1 bacterium | reverse complement strand
CAGAGAGAGAACCCTGTCGCTGCCGGTGCTCTCCGGATTCGATGAGCCGGAGAACCTCCAACCCGGATTCCGTTCCTCTGATCAGCACCTCCTCCGGGCAGTCACACTTCTGGAGCGGATCCGGCTGGATTATCCGGACTTCTATGCCCGGATCTCCGAACTGGTCTCCGCCGGCGACGAATATGTTATCTATACAGCCGGGAGCACGACCAAAATTTATCTGGGCAGCACGGCGTTAACGGAGAAGGTGCATCTGCTGGAGGCATTCCGGGCGACGATTGACCATCAGCGCAGCTGGGGCGGCTACGAGTATATTGATCTTCGGTATGCAAAACAGGTCATTGTTCGAGAGCGGACATAAGACGGGTGCCCACTATGGCTAAGAAATTACAGGGCAAAGAAGTAATCTGCGGTGTCGATATCGGGACCACCAAAATCTGCGTACTGATCGCGGAGGTGGGTGAGACAGATCAGCGCACGAAGATTATCGGCGTGGGACAATATCCCAGCAGAGGACTCCGCAAAGGGGTGGTGGTCAATCTCGAACGGACCATCACTTCCATAGATAAAGCCCTCGCCGAGGCAGAGATGATGGCCGGGGTGGAGGTGCGAGAAGTCTACGTGGGGATAGCCGGAGATCATATCCGGAGCATTAACAGCACCGGGGTCGTGGCCATTTCCCGGGCGGGCAAGAAACGGGTGGACGAAAGCAACCAGATCACGGAACACGACATTCAGCGGGTGCTGGATTGGGCCAAAGGGGTTTCCCTCCCCATGGATCGTGAGATTCTGCATATTCTCCCCCAGGAGTTTATCGTCGACGACCAGGCCGGGATAAAAGACCCCATCGGTATGTCCGGACAGCGATTGGAGGCCCACGTGCACATCGTGACCGGCGCCATCACCTCTGCGAAAAATATCGTGAACTGCATCAAAGGCGCCGGCCTCACGGTGCGGGATCTGGTGCTGGAACCGCTGGCCTCGGCGAACGCGGTGCTGGATGAAGACGAGAAGGATCTGGGCGTCGCGCTGGTGGATATCGGCGGCGGCACCACGGATGTGGCGGTCTTTTTCGAGGGCGGCGTGCAGCATACCGGCGTCATCGGCCTGGGCGGGGAAAACGTCACCAAGGATATTGCCCACATGCTGCGCACACCGGTCCAGCAGGCGGAAAAAATCAAAATTGAGCGCGGCTGCGCCAAAACCTCGCTGATGAACAATGATACCATCATTAAAGTCCCCGGCATCGGCGGACGGGGCAGCCGGGAAATTTCCCGTTCGGTGCTGGACGAATACATCCAGCCGCGGATGGAAGAAATCCTCATGATGGCCCAGCATGAAGTGAAAAAAGCCGAGTGCTGGCCGCACCTCACCGCCGGGGTGGTCCTCACCGGAGGGGGCGCTCTGCTCAGAGGAACGGCCGAGCTGGCGGAGGAAATCTTCGAAACCCCGGTAAAACTGGGACGGACATCCATCACCGGGAAACTGCTCGATGAAAGCCAGAATCCCATCTTTGCCACCGGGATCGGACTGGTGAAATACGGGATGGAGCATCATCGCTCTCCCTACTCTTTCCGCGGGGACGACAGCAAACTTTACAACAGAATTTTCGAAAGAATGCGCGAGTGGTTTAACGAATTCTTTTAACCGGAATTATTCATGAACTTGAGAAAAATAGTACACAGATTGACACAGAAACAAGGGATAACCACAGATCTCCCCTCTGCCCCGTTTCCTATTTGCATGAAGAACCAGTCGGTTGCGGCCATGCGGGAGCGGAGGCCTGGTTTATTTATCTGCTGTTTCCGTGGATATCTCCCAACGGGATCCCCGGGGGGTGTGTGCTATTTTTTTGCATTATCCGGGTTAAGGATTCGACTGAGACAGAAAACAAATCAACAAGAGGCAAAGGAGACACACTATGTTGTTTGAATTTGATGACTATATAGATCAGAAAGCATCGATGAAAGTAGTCGGCATAGGTGGTGCCGGCGGCAACGCCTTAAACCGGATGATTAACGCCAACCTGCACGGGGTGGAGTTTGTCGCGGTCAATACGGACGGCCAGGCCCTGGAGACTAACCAGGCCCAGACGAAGGTGCAGATCGGGAAAAATCTCACCAAGGGACTGGGCGCCGGCGCCAATATGGAAATCGGCCGCCGGGCCATCGAAGAAGATCGGGACGGAGTGGTCAAAGCCCTGGAAGGCGCCGACATGGTGTTCGTGGCAGCCGGTATGGGCGGCGGCACCGGGACCGGCGCGGCGCCCATTGTGGCGGAAATCGCCAAGGAAACCGGGGCGCTGACCATCGGCATTGTCACCAAGCCGTTCATGTTCGAGGGACCCAAGCGCATGAAACGTGCAGACATCGGCATCGAAGATCTCAAGCTCAACGTGGACACCCTTATCGTGATCCCGAATCAGCGACTGCTGTCCATCATCGATAAGAAGACCTCGGTCACCGAAGCGTTCCAGCTGGCCGACAGCATCCTGATGCAGTCGACCAAAGGCATCTCTGGCCTGATCAATACCCCCGGCCTGATTAACCTCGATTTCGCAGATGTGCGCACGATTATGGAAGACATGGGGGATGCCATCATGGGCACCGGTATTGCCAGCGGCGAAGAACGTGCAGCCCTGGCCGCCCAGCAGGCCATTTCCAGTCCCCTGCTCGATGATGTCAAGATTGAAGGCGCACAGGGCGTGCTGGTCAATATCACCGGCGGTGAAAATATGGGATTGATGGAAGTGGATGAAGCGACGTCCGTGATCTACGAGGAAGCCGGCGATGATGCGAATATCATCTTCGGCGCCGTCATCGATCCCCAGATGACCGAGGAACTGAACGTCACCGTAATCGCCACCGGATTCACCAAAGGTCAACACGACTTCGCGCAGTTCAAGCGTGAAGCGCAGACGCATTCTGAGAATGAGAAACGGGCAGCCGAGAAAGATCTCGAGACCCCTGCATATCAACGGCGGCAGGAGCAGCAGGATCGGATGGGGTCGTCCAAACCCAAACATTCCGGCAATTCCGGAAGCCAGGCTTCCATCTATTTTGACGACGATCTGGAAGTGCCGGCCTTCATCCGGAAACAGATGGATAAATAACGGGCTGTATAACCCCCTTGCGGTCTACAGAAGCACAAGAATAAATGCAAACATCGGAACGGCCACGAAGTACGCGAAGCAACGCTAATAGTGGCTCTGGTTTGACCGATATTGTTCCGGACAGGCAGTCAACAGGTGGGATCCATATAGACCGCGTAAGACCTGATCTCCCCCGAACCTCGGTTTCTCATCATCTCTGTCTTAGAACAGGTGAGTAATAAAAAAGCCCTCCCGGCATGGAAAGGCTGTCAATGAATGAGCTTCTCTGCCCACTATGGGCAAACTCAAAAGACCTGCTAGTTTAATGTGAGTCTATCCGTGTGCCAACGGCATCTCTTTGAGGCAAATCTGTGGCCTCTGGTTTGTGTCTGTTTTTATTATCCTGCGGCTGTTCCGGTTAAATCAGGTACCGCTGATGGCTTTCTTGACCCGGCCACGTTTGATACAGGTAGTACAGACCTTCATACGCTTTCTGGTGCCGTTGACCTCAACCCGTATTTTCTGCAGATTCGGCACCCAGCGGCGTCTGGTCCTGTTATTGGCATGACTCACATTATTCCCCACCTGGGGTCCTTTTCCGCACACTTCACATACTTGCGACATAATTATTACTCCGTTTTGCTTGCCAGATAATGATATTCGTAATGAATCGTATCAATTCGTGATTCCTAAATTCGCCTTTCTCTTAAATCGTAGAAATATAACCATTATTCGTCAAATAGCAACCCTTAACTCGTCACCGCTTCATTGGAATGATTTTTCGAAGCACCCGGCCGATATAGCGACTGAAATCCACCCCTTTCAGGAGAGTTCTGAGCGTCGCCAGTTCCTCCGGAGTGCCCTGCCACAGGGTGGCGATGAGTTCTTTTTCTTCTTCGTTCTCACCGTTGAGTAAATGATCCACCAGCATCAGCCCCACCACAATGTCATCCACATACCCCAGCGGACCAATGATTGCCTCCGGCAGCACATCCAGTGGAAAAATAAAGTACCCCAACGCGGCCGCGACCATCCGCTTGGTGCGCCGGGAGACCTGCTCATGATTCAACAGGCTGATGAGCAGATGCAGCACCGTCGGCCCGGCTTTGATCAGGCGAAGGATCGTTTTAATGGGGAGCACTTTCAGCAACCGGTACTTCTGCCGGTA
>DATFLS010000254.1:0-6880 GCA_035267465.1 bacterium | reverse complement strand
GTAATCATACCATCGCTTCCGCCTGGTTGACTGATCCTCACTCTGGTCTTATCCACCTCTCCCAACACCTGTTTGTCATTCACCTGCAGTGTCACTCGCTCCGGCATTGAGACCAAAAATTCCCTGGGCGGATCATTCTTCTGGATATTCCGGAGTTCCAGCTTGAGTGTTTTGTTTTCCTTTTCCTGCAGCGGCAGCCGGTGAATAAATTCATTGGAATTGTGTACGGGCGGACGATCTTCATCGTTGTACAATCGCCCGGTGATGATGGGCTGGTTCACCTCCCCGCGGATGAATGCTATCAACACCAGATCGCCGACATTGGGGGCGGCGGCCATACCAATGACTCCGGTAGCAATCGGGACTTTTCTCAATTCCAGTTCCGACCCGTTAACCGCACTGTTCTTCAGTTTCACGTTGCATTCATAGTTATTATAATCATCCTTGCCGGTATGCGGAAACACCGAGGTGACCACACCCAGCTCTCCCACTCTCAGCTTCTGCAGCTCATGACGGACCACTTTCTGTACGAGGGGCAAAATATCGTTCATCTTCTTAGAATCGTCCCCCTATCCTGCTCTCCATGTAAGAAAAAATGCATTCCATATACCTCATCCACCGATACCACCACCGGGACTGCCGTCCGCCACTCCCTGAACCGCCACCTCTGAGAGAAACCCATCCTCCCGGGTGAATTTGTGCTGAATCGCCCGGACCTTATACGTTCCGTTTAAGTCCGGCTCCGGCATCTCTGTAAGTTTAATCGAATCGCCCAGCATAATGGCAGGCACGCCCAGGACAGTCAGGTGCCCGCGGGTTATCCGGGCGTTCAGTTGATCCAATCTGGCTGCGGCCACGGTATCTGCCGCCGCTTTAGTTTTGATAGTCAGGTCCTGGACATTGCGTATCGGCTTGCCCGTGCCTGCAATTCCCAGCGATTGTTCGAACGACTTTACCAACCAGTGGGCTTTCTCATTTCCCAGGGAACTGGCCGGGCTTTCTCCCCGGACTTCTACTTTCTGGATTGCAGACTCATGGCGAAAAATCCGGGCTTTCAGAATATCAAACCCGTATTCGAACGTTTTGGCGACCGGCCCTTGAGCAGCCTCCCGAAACATCAGTGCGCCAGTTGTATCCACGAAGCACTCGTAACCGCATTTTTTCGCCAGTTCCAGAATATGCTCGTACCCGTTTTTACCGTCATCCACCGCATACAGGGGAAAATCGACGCCATTATCGATGGTGCCGGTGGAGACGTTCGCTCTGCTGGCCAGGTTTCGGACAATATTCCCGGCGGACTGGCGTTCGTAGATCTGATTGTATCGTAAAGTCAACAGGTGTCTGTCCGACGTGAGAGCATTTACCACGAGCGCATCGATGCCCGGAATAATCTCATCCACTTCACCGGAGAACACCTGTGTGAGATCGGTGTGATATCCCAGGTGAATAGTCACTTTATCCCCGGTCCGAACGCTCAGGGCAGCGCCCCCCGTGGAGGCGCCACTTGCTCCTCCGGCAGGAGCCGCCCCTCCGTTGAAACGCAGGTCATCTGTACGTCCCAAGGCAACACTGCAAATGTGGGCCCCCGTATTCATTGCCAGAGCGACCCGGAGATTTACCACAACGTTCTGCGCAGTTTGCGACTGTGAATCAATGGTGGTTGAGCCTATTTGTATCTGAAATCTCGGCTGGTACATACACCTCTCCGCCCGCCTGTGCTGCTTTTAACAATCTCACTCAATACCTAAAGCTGTCCGGATATCACCAATCAGAGTCTTAATGGATGATATTAATTCAATGACCTCCTCGGTGATTTCCCCGATCGTGGCAACCTTCTCCCGGATATCACTGATCGTCTCCTGTGCATCCCCGGTTACCAGCCCACCGACAGATGTCAGCAAGTTCTCGGTTGTGGATGCAAAATTGATGATCATCCCGAACGAATCAGGATCTTTGGATGCTTCCACGATTTGATCCAGCGCCTCTTCGAGGGCATCGAAAACCACCTTTAACCCATCCAGGACCGCCTGAAACACATCGCCCAATCCCGGGAGGGCTTTGATCGCGTCCACCGCGCTCGAAAAAGCGTCGTCCGTAACGACATCCTTGATTTCTGTGAGTACGTCATGTATCTCCTGAAAGACGCTCTGAGGGTCCGCCATATCAGTATCCTCTCTCTCCTATTCATATATCCGGTTTGTTGTTATATTTCATCCCACCAAGGCTTGATTTTTCCAATGAGAGTTATCGGTTAATGGTTTTCATAGGTGTTGTTGTTTTTATAAAAATTATCCTGATCTATCTGTATACATCCCCCAATGTATCGGGACAGGTTGTGCTAAGCTGTGGCTGTTGCGTACATCTCATTGATTCTCTTTCAGCTGCCCGACCAGTTCAGAGAGCCGCTTCACACTGGGTGAAAGTCGATCAACCAGCTCCTTCACCTTTGCCGCTCCCTGCAGATTCTCCAGTCCCGCTTCCAGGTTCTCCATGAACTGGCCGGCTTCGGCTGCCGCTTCCGCATCAATCTGATCAAGCGCTGCGGTGTCAGGCGCCCCGGAGGGCCGTTCCACTACCTCCTTCAGAATCAGAAAATACTGGTAATACTGCGGTTTGCCGCTGACCTGGGCCATCTGAAAGTTCTGGATGATCACCTGCGACACTTCGGCAGGTGTGGCGGCATCGGAGGAGAACGGGAGCACCTCACCGGTTTGAAACTTGGTCCGCAGCTTCTCCAGATTTTCCAGCCCTGTTTCGCCCTGGAACAATCCGTTAATGGTAATTTTCACAGGCCGGCGACCCAGATGCTGAAACGCATTCCCCTTCGATCCGGGGATGTGATGTTCCACCACAGTCTGCTTCTCGTCAACGTCCAGATGTTGAATTCTGTCTAACTCAACCTCGCCAACAACGATGGCCATAAATATGTCCTCTCCTTCCGGTTCAGATTTCTACTCCCATCCGGCGGGCTTCTTCCCGCAGGAGGTGGTATAATTCGCTCTTCAACGATTCGCGGTGCTTTGTCTTTTCCGTGAATTCGTGTGACCCGATTGTCACATTGAAGGTGTTATGAACGGACTGCCTGTAATCGTCTTCCCGGCGTATCTTTTCCTCCTCCCATCTCAGTGAATTTCCGGACGGGGTTCTCGCTGTTTCCGGGTTGTTCCGGCGTTTGTTCTTACCATGAGATCTCGTTGCAGGATGGGAACCCTGCTGGTGAATTATCGCCGACTTCCGTAGCCGCAGATCCGGCATTGCCCTCAGTTGATCTCGCTGGTTCGCTGCCACCGCCAAAGTCTTAGATATGTTATGATAGGCAGTCATGTTTATAGCCGGGAAATCACTTACTTGTATACGGGATGCTGCCTGCATTGCCTGATTCCCGGCCGGGTTCACACGGGTTATTTCCGGCTGGCTCCCCTTGGAAGTCTGTGTTTGCCCGGAGGCACCGGCAGCAGGTTTATGCGCTGAGTTGGTACCCGGGGAGACAGGGCGGTTGAATCCGGAACCGGATAGTTCCTGATAATCCGGAGTGATCTGATCCGGGCGGAAGATACTTCCGGACGGAGTAACGGATAAATCAGATATCGGTTTTTCCGGCCGGAATGCAACGGCAGATCGTTGTGTTCTCCGCAGGATGGAAACCGTCTCGCCCTGTGACAGATCTATCGGAGCTTGTTCGTCCGGGGATTGCGCCGGCTGTCTCCGGATGGCTTCCGGCAAATCGTCTGCCGTGCTCTGGGAAACGTCAGCCATCTTCAGCAGACCGGCTGCCTGCATCTTCAGATAAGAAAGGCTTAAATCGAGATGTGCCGGAGCGGAGATCGGGGCGGCGACCTTGCCGAAGTCAGAAACCAGCGGAGTTCGGCCGGCCGGAATGTTCCGTCCTCTTTCGGGCGAACTCTCCGGTGAACCAGTCCGGAGGGAAGACACCGGATCCCCCGGTTTCGCCTTCATCCGATTGGCCTCCCGGGGTACAGTGCCCAGCGCTATGCGGTCATCCGCAATCACTCTGGCGCCGGATTCACGCGGTGTCGCTTTCTCAGGCGAGAGTTGAACAGACGCCGGAGACCATGCGTCAGGAGCGGCCTCCCCCGCCATATCAGGAATCGGCTCCACAGATAGTAACGGATAGAGCAACTTCGGATAGAAGTCGTTCAGCGGACGCCACAGGTTGTGCCACAGGGAAGTTACAATCTGCCGATGCCATTTGAGAGCGCGGCGAATCACCGGTGCGGAGTTTCTCACTTGTATTACCAGCTGTTCATAGATCGTCTCTCTGTTACTCATCATCGATTACTATGGTTGTGGCCGGATTTGAAAATTCGTCAGCCTCATTCTCATCTGCTGTCATTTCATTCAGAAGCACTACAAATTTTGCAATGTCTCTGGCTCTCTGCTGATTCAGCTGGTTGGGCGTCCAGCCGAATTCCCGGCAGAGGTGCAGATTGGTTACCTGTTCATCGGGCAGATTGAATCGCACCGCCCGCTTCAGCTTTTTTTTTCAGCGTCGGAGACGAAATTTATCTCCTGCGCCACTTCCAGGAGGGCGTCACCTATCCGTGCGTCCAACTGCTCCAGGAAATCCGTCGAGATCTCTACCGGTGCATTCTCATCGGTTACCTTTGCCAGCGACGACAGCAGCATCCGCTCGTGAAATATCTTTGTTGAAACCCGAGCCTGATTCCCGGGCTCATCCATGGTGAGCGCCTGGCTCAGCGCACGGTTCTTCTCACCCCAGGTCCACATGCGGAAGGTATAGGTGTGATCCCCTGCCGTAATTACAGGTGAATCCGGGTTTTCCATATCTCTGGAAATTTCCGGATAGTAGCCGTTCCCCAGCCTGGTACCGTTCAATCCCAGCAATCTCTGACTGATCTCCAGTAACAAATCTCCCAGAGATGCATTCAGGTCCCGGAGCGTGGAGAGATCTATGGGAAGATTTTCTCCATGGATCCGGAGCTGCCTGAGAGTGCACAGCAGCAGGTGTTCGTTGAATCGAATGCTGTCGAACGAAAACTCATCGGAGGGCTGGTCGTAGAACATACATTCTTCCAATGTCGCATTTTTGGTGCCCCAGTCCCACACTTCGAACACGGCGGTTCCCTGAGGCAACCGGAACTCAAATTGATCCGCTTCCGGGTTATACCGGTACTGAAGGGTCTGATTGCTGATTTCTATATCTATGAATTGTTGTGGCATAGGTCAGGATTTCCCGAGTCGCTTCCGGGTGGCGCACATGCTGCGGGCTTTCCGAGCATTTTCAGTCCCCCGGGCATTACCAGGTCTCAACCTTGCTGCTGTTGTGCGCCGGATGATAACTCTTCCCGCACGACCGTGGCATTGAAGTAGTATGTCGTAATGCCGACTCCGTTGGTGTTGATACCGAATTCTTTATCGTCCAGATAGCACTGATCGAAGGTCACCCGTTGCACGGTGCCTTCCACTCCCGACTTCAGGTTCACGCCCAGCTGGAACGGCGTTCCGTTGCTGAGAATGTCGTTGAGCAGGCTGTCCGTGGATTTCACCTTCAGGGTGCCCTTCACATACTTCAGACCAAACACGACATCGATACGTTCATCGGTGCCGATGGCAGGAACGTCTTCTCTGTCCTGGTACGATTTGTAGGTGATCGATTGTAACCCTTCGATATTCTTGGGCTCCTGTCCCTCCACAGTCACGCTGACATTGCTTTTATTTGCTGCGAAAATGTTGGCCATGGTATTCTCCAGTCTCCGTTAAATTTTCACCAGAATCGTAGCGTAAATGTAGTCGATAGCCCGCACCGGTCTGACTGCAATATCCACCCGCACTATTCCCTGGGCGAAATCGGTCTGCGAACTGTACACGTCCACCAGGAAGGCCGGATCCTGGCCATCGGTGCTGGGAACCAGGGCCCCGTCTTTCTCCCACTGGGTTAAAAACGAGATGATCTGCTGCCGGAGGGTGTTCCTGCCGTCTTCGGTATTGAGGGTTCCGATGAACTGATCGCTGATGGCTTTGACCCGTCTTACCGCCCGATCCGCGATTCTGGTCACACTGATCTGGCCGCCGGTGGTATCGATACCCTTGATAATGATGAAGCCCTTGCCTTCCAGATAATCCACCGGGAGCACATTGCCGACCAGCAGCCGCCTGAGCGTACTGTTGGAATAATCCACCGCCAGGCTGGTGACGCCGGTGAGGGTTTTGAAGGTGGGCGACTGGTAAAAATCCAGGCCGCCGATCAGTCCGGCCACCGCCCCGGCGACGCCGTTCGGAGCCACCAATATAAATCGTTCACTATTGAAGGTGCCTGCCATGGAAATAATCTCCGCGGGATCGGATTGAATAGCCGCGGGCACATTACCGATCCCGATGCGATTCTTGGCGGCTTCACTGGCGGAATCACAATGGGCCAGCACTCCGGAATACACCTTCTTGATAAAATTTACGCCTGCCGATGCGGGAACGCTGGCCATCACCATGTCGATGGTGGGATCCTTCTCCAGCCGGTTCACTGCCGTCTGGAAGGCCTCCGCACTCGGAAGACTGCCCCCTGTCAATGTCGAATCTTCCAGAGACGGCAGCAGCGGGTTGTCAGGATCTCTGGGCAAATCGATAGCCGTAATCAGTGACTCGGCTGTGTCCTGTATGCGGAATACCAGGTAGTTCTCACTGGCCGGGTCCATGTTCACGTGCTCAAACACCTCCGTCTTCCCCTCCCCTTTGATGGCCAGAGTCACTGTCTCTCCACCGGGATCGACAGTCACATCAGCCGTGAGCGATCCGGTTCCGCTCTCTCGTGCCTCGAGCTGTACCACTTCTTCACCATTCTTACCCAGCAGACGGCGGAATCTCCGTTCATTGGTATTGAACAACATCTCGGTGCCCGCATTCA
>DATFLS010000253.1:0-5851 GCA_035267465.1 bacterium | reverse complement strand
AAATTCCGCTTGAAACTCTCCAGGGAGGTTCGCCGCCAGGCAAGTAAGGGCCCTATGCCTGTCAATAAGAGCAGGATCAACCCGATAGGGACGTTGACCTGATTGAAAAACGGGGGCCCCACGGTGATTTTTGCGCCCTGGACTGCTTCACTGACCAGCGGGAACATCGTGCCCCACAGCACCGAAAAACAAATTCCCAGGAACACCAGGTTGTTTAAAAGAAAACTGCTTTCCCTGGACGTCAAAGACTCCAGTTTATTCCTGGTTTTCAACACATCCAGGCGAGAGAGGAGCAGCAGAACAGCCACAAGAATGATAAGCGCCATGAAACTGGCAAAGAATGGACCAATCGAGGAAGCAGTAAACGAGTGGACACTGGAGATCACCCCGCTGCGAGTGAGGAAGGTGCCAAAGATGGAAAGGAAGAAGGTGAGCATGATAAGCACCATATTCCACACCCGGAGCATATTCTTCTTTTCCTGAATAATCACCGAATGGAGAAATGCTGTTCCGGTCAGCCATGGCATAAGCGAGGCGTTCTCAACCGGATCCCATGCCCAATATCCGCCCCATCCCAGTTCCACATACGCCCATTTGCCGCCCAGCGTGATCCCGATACTCAAACAGAGCCAGGCAAACAAGGTCCAGCGACGGGTGGAAGTAATCCACAAACTATCCAGCTTCCCGGTCAACATCGCTGACATAGCAAAGGCAAAGGGGATGGTGAAACCGATATATCCGAGATAGAGCATCGGGGGATGGATCATCATCCCCGGATTCTGCAGCTGGGGATTCAAGCCCTGGCCGTCCGGCACGTTAAATCCGGCCGGAATCAGTTCGAAGGGATTGCCGATAAAATTATTTAATGTCAGAAAGAAAATCTGTACGACCAGAATAGTCGCAATGGCATACGGGAGCAGATGTAAATTATGCTTCCTGTTCTGGAGTACTGCTGTCACGGCGTACACGGCCAGTATCCAGCTCCAGAAAAGCAGGGAGCCGTCCTGGCCTGCCCATAACGCTGTCAGCTTATAATGCAGGGGGGTATTTCTGCTGGTATATTGTGCAACATACTCAATCTGAAAATTACTGACGATCAACTCCCGGAGCAGGATGATTACCGCCACCGTAATTAATCCCGCGATTCCCAGGACAATCCGGTTCGCGACCTCCATTAACGCCTGACTGCGCTGGTTCCGCGCATAAATGGAGACCCCGATCCCTGCCAGGGCCAGAACAAAAGCGAGCTGGAGTGAAATGTTTCCGAGTGTAACCATATATCAGGACCGTCCCGTCAATTTAGTTCAGATGGAATAGCGATGATTCAATACCCCGGCGTGTTCTTCATTTCCTGCATGGCCTCCTGATCGGTCACATCAGCCTCATATCGCGATGCGCACTTGGCCATGAGATTATCTGCATGGAACACCCCGGACTCGGTGTAAGAGCCTTCCACAATGACTTCCGCGCCATCTTTGAACATATCCGGCGTAATTCCCCGATACTCGACGGACACCTTCTTCCCCTCCTGTACCAGAGCAAAACGAGTGAATAACTGATCATCCCCTCTGGCTATGCTCCCCTCGGCCACATTGCCCGCCATCCGGATCCGTTCTCCGTATAATTCAGGACCTTTGGCATGCAACTCTTCCACGGTCACATAAAAAACCTGGTTCCCCTGAAAGCCGCTGGCGATGATATATATAAGTGCACCTGCGACAAGAATGCCGCTGATCAGAAATTTGCGCTGTTTTTTCTTCATAAATGGCCCCTATGATGACTTGCTTTGTCGCATTAGTTGATTAATATATTTTCCCTCACTACCGTTGTCAAACATTTTAATCTCTGCCTTTCTGAATTCCGGAAATGTTCAGATATTTCCCGTTTTAAACGGTCACCGCCAGATCAAGTTTCACTTCTTCCAGCAGCCGTTCATGGACTGCGTGCACATCGTGGCCGAGCTCTTCGTACAGACGGAGCTGATGTTGTGCTTCATTGCCGGTCTCTATAATTTCCTCGACTGTTTCCAGGTACGGCAGGGTGTCTAATTCCTCAGCCACCGGCGCCGCATATTCTATCATATGGGCAATTGCATCCCGCATGGAGAGGATATTGCCGGTATTCGGCCCGATAATATCACAGTCTAATCCAAATCTGTTGGCCTTCCAGAGTGCATCATTCAAGTATTCGCTGTTCAGTACCGGCTCCATTTCCCCGGCCCGAAAATCCTGGAGTGTCCTGCCAACCAGCGCTTGACTCAATGCAATAAAGAAACGGGTTCGCTCCAGAGAGTTCTGGACATCACACACCCGGAATTCGATGGTACCATAGTCCACATGGGGACGAATTTTCCACCAGATTTGACGCGGTTTCTGGATCGTGCCCGATGCGATCATCTTCTGTATCAGGGCTTCATACTCGGCGAAATCATGAAACGACGGCGGGATATTTGTTCGGGGAAATGCACCGAATTGCATGGTGCGGGAAGAATATAAACCTGTAGGACGCCCCTCGAAGAACGGGGAGTTCGCTGACAGCGCCAACATCGGAGCCAGCCAGCGTCGCAGCCCGTTATTCAAATGCACTGCCAACTCCGGATCATCAATGCCAATGTGGATATGCAATCCATACGTGATATTCCGCAGCGCATAATACTGGAGCTGATAGGCCACCCACTGATACGTTTCATTCAGCACAAACTGTTGATCCTGCCAGCGGGCAAACGGATGTGTACCATTCACTCCGAATTTGATTCCCAACTCTTCGCATATTTCGTTCAACAACTTCCGCAGATTTGCAAGTTCTTCCACAGCCTGCTCTACGGTTGTTGCCACCGGAGTGTTCGTCTCAATTTCGCTTAACAGGAGCTCATAACTGAACCGTTCATGGAGTTGTTCGTCTATCCGGGATAAGACCTCGTCCACTTTATGCACCAAATCACCCGTCTCCGGTGAACAGAACATGAACTCCTCTTCTACCCCGATTGTCAGCGATGTGTTATGCTCGAATCTTCTCTCATGCATGTATGTTTATGGACTCCTTTTATTCTCTTCGCATTGTTATGTTTTTATTTTCTTTTCCGGAATCTTATTACGCAGCCGGTCCACCTGCTCCATGCTGATGGTAAAACGCCCGAGGTCCTCCCTTCCCAACCGACCTCCGTGACTGTCCGATCCTCCACTTACTACCATCTTATACTGATCCGCGAGTGCGGAGTATTTCTCCACATCCCGTAAACTGTGGCTGGAGTGGACCACTTCAATAGCGTCCAATCCCACCTGGGCCAGTCGGGGGATTATCGAATCATCTCCGACAGTCTTGGGATGCGCGAGGCTGCTTACACCGCCAATGATGTGAATTAAGTCAATAAGTTCCGCCGCATCAGATGTGGGTTTCGGCACATAGGCAGGTTTCCCCCTGACCAGAAGATCCCGGAATACTTCATGCATAGCGGTGTACTCGCTGACCTGCATTACCGCTTCCGCAATATGCGGCCGGCCCAGGACACCTCCGTTCGCAATGGAGAACAACAAATCCATGGAGACCTCAAATCCCAATTCCCGGAGATTTTTTATCATCGCCTCCGCCCGGGCTACACGGCGCTCTTCACATAACTTTAAATATTCAATGAGCTGGGAATCATAGTGGTTGATGAAATATCCCAGCAGATGCACGCTCGTGTCATTCCATCGGGAGCTAAACTCGATTCCGGGAATGACCTCAACACCAGTATTCCTGGCGAGAGACCGGGCCTTATCCACAGCCGCAACGGTATCGTGATCCGTGATACTGATGGCTCGCAGCTTTTTCTTCCCGGCGAGTCGGATAAGATCCTCAACCGTATTCGTACTATCTGAATAATTGGAATGAATGTGTAAATCCGCACTCGGATTCTGTGTATATACCATGGATATCAGCTATTCTTTGAGATTCGCCACATTCGTTCGGTGTTTCTGTCCGCCAGATTCAACAACTTTCCCCGCTTTCATAAATTTCTTTGCCCTGCTGATTCCCTGGGTCCTTATCCTATCGCCCATACGCTGCATTCTCTTCGTTTCTCGCTCAACCTGTTCCCCCGTCCCGCTTCCCATCATCGTCTCCTTTCGTAAAAACTGTAAGGTAAATGTATCCAAGTAATTTTCAAAATAAAAGCACGCTGGCGAGATTTCGTTCCTCATTCCTGGGGGCCATCGCCTCCGATGCGTTGATGAACACTGAGAAAGCAGCTCCGATGTGTCCCTTTCCACTGGTGGAGCGGTTCTTCTCTGTGAATAACCGAAGTTGGTGTTCTAGTCGTGATCGATATCGGAGACTTCACTTCTATTTCTCTGCCGTTAGTGTTTGACGTCGTCTATTCTGTCTTCTCCCCAGAGATGGAACTTAGTAAGAAGTCCGAACGAAGACTGTACACCGCATTACATACTCCGGTGTTGCTGATCACACTCACTGAGCAGGATGCCCCAATCTCACGAAGTATAGTTGTTCTCTGATTACTTTAAACAGGTGAAGGCTTAAGACAGCTTCACTAAGACACACTTCCTGGCTTGGATTACTTGCATGTTCGCCATAAAATCTGTGGGGAAGAATAATGACTCTTACATTTTTTCAAGGCAGGCCGGTAGAACGGTTTGGTCTGCTGGTTGTCATCCCTCTGGCTGTCCCGATGGTTTAGTGGATTCATTCAAGGTATGTCATTGACTACGAAATCGCTCAGAGGCGGTTTCTCCCGAGATCCAATCGATATGAAAACCAGTGTGTGAGAACCAATTCAGGAGACTTCAGCAGTGGTGTGATGGGTGCGTTGAGCGATTCGTCTCAATTTGTCCGTGATGTCCTGGGTGGACAGACCGACCCGGTGGAGTACCTCAGTGCGTGATCCATGCTCGACATAAGTATCAGGCAGCGCCAGATTTGTTACCTGAATTGTCCCGGGATGATTCTCCTGGATATACTGAAGAACATAACTCCCGGCGCCCCCCACCTGTGAATTTTCCTCGAGTGTGACGAGATGCGAATACCGGCTCGCAATCGAGTCCAGCATTTCGACATCCAATGGTTTGATAAATCTCATGTTGACCAGACCGGGATTGTCCCCTTCTCTGGAAAGGATCTCAATAGCCTCTTGTGCACGATTCACAGTAGCTCCCACTGCCAGCACCAGCACGTCTTCTCCCTGGTTGATCATTTCCCACCTGCCAATTTCCAGGACGCGTGGTTCGGCGTTCGGATCATAGGCGACGCAGGATTCCTTGGGATACCGGATACTGAATGGTCCTCCCTGGTATTGCTTCGCCGTATACATGAGATCCCGCAGTTCATTACCATCTCTGGGAGCGGAGATGACCATATTGGGGAGGTGTAACATGTAGGAGAGATCAAATGCACCCTGGTGGGTGGCGCCATCGCCTCCCACTACTCCGGCCCGATCCAGGCAAAAGATCACCGGCAATTTCTGCAAAGCCACATCATGTATGAGATGATCGTAGGCCCGCTGCATGAAAGTCGAGTAAATGGCACAAACCGGTTTCAGGCCTTCGGCTGCGAGACCTCCGGCAAACGTGACTGCATGCCCCTCGGCAATGCCCACATCAAAGTATCGATCCGGGAACTTTTCGCTGTACTCAACCAACCCGGAACCCTCCCGCATCGCCGGAGTGATGGCGACAATTTTGTCATCCTGTTCGGCCATCCGGAGGAGAGTGTCTCCGAATACCTCGGAGTAGATGGGTAGTTCATCGGCTGCCGGCTGCTTCGCGGCCTTCCCCTTGACGCTATGAAACCGAACCGGGCTGCTTTCGACGTTCGGATACCCTTTCCCTTTTTCCGTTAACAAATGGACAAGCACCGGGGT
>DATFLS010000252.1:0-14657 GCA_035267465.1 bacterium | reverse complement strand
TATTAAAATCGGAAATGGTTAAAGATATGTTAGGTGAAGATAGGAAGGTGGCTATTGGATTTAATGGCATTGCCTGGTTTTTGCCACCGGAGAAGCTTGAACACAGTCTTAAAATCCTGTATGAGTGGGCTGATCCGGGGACAAAACTTTTCATCAGTGATGGGGATAATCCGGATACTTCCGGTGATGCAGCCAAACTCAAAGAATTTTATAAACAAGTGGGGCAGGAACCGTACTTTAAGCCGCTTGAGAAATTTTATGACATCGTTAAGCCCTGGAACATAGAGGATCCGGGATTTAAGCTGCTGGAAGAATGGGTGGATATGCCACCCAGTATTTCCAAAGAGATAGAAGAATCATGGGAAGGTGGGGGCGCAATATATGGTGGAATTCTGAGGAAGGATTGACTCAGTTAGGATTCGGGGCGATTCCCGGCGCATGAATAAAGTATTGAACCTGTAACTCGTGCGTCCGAATTTGGTCCGGTAAAATCAGGTTAGACAGATAATAGTAGCTCATAGACCAACACTTGAAATCTGTCTTCAAACTTATGTCTGAATATATGGAGTTTCCAGTACACTGTGCGGTAGAATCTTAGTAGCTAAAGCACTGAACTCACTGTTATTATCATTCCCTCCTATCATCCTAGACCATGCTGTGCATCCATTTTATGTTTCAGTTCAATTTCCGGGGAGTATTCATCCTGCATCAGCTGTTCCCCAAATGATCCTCATTCCGAGAAAAATTTGAAGCATCCGGGATCCAAAAGACAATAGTAAGTCCGGCCGAATCACCCTCTTGAGTTTTTTCGAATGTAGACGATAATACCTCTACACGGTGTGAAGGCTGCTTGCATACATTAAAGATATGAAACAACAGAAAATTGCAACAAGAGTACTATTATTATGGTGTTAGAAAACATTAATTAATGAATTATAAGAAATTAAGGGAATTATATTTTGCACTCCGTCCAAAATTCATATAAATTTGGCTTAAACTGGCTTACCGAATTATCTAATTCAATCATGTATGTAAGGAGCGTAGCTATGGATAAGGAAAGAGAATTCGCCGGTATTGCCGACGCCAGTGAGCCAAATGCGGGCCGGGTGTACGATTATCTGCTGGGAGGCAGCCACAACTTTGAGATTGACAGGAATGCCGCTGAGCAGGTAATGAAGGTCATGCCCTCGATAACAGAAATTGTTCGTCTAATCAGATGGTTTATGGGCGAGGCAGTCTACCGCCTTTCCGAGGAAGGGTACGATAAATTTCTGGACTTTGCTTCCGGATTACCTACCGTTGATCATATCCATAATATAGTTCCCAGGGGAACGAAAGTTATATATTCGGATATCGACCCGGTGACTGTGGCATATGCGCAGGATATTTTAGGAGATAACCAAGATACCAGATACCTGCATTGTAATGCGGAAACACCGGAAGAGCTCTTAAACTCAGAGGTGATTGGGGAAATGTTCGGTGATGAACAAAGGCTTGCTATTGGGTATAACGGGATTGCCTGGTTTATACCGGATAAAAAATTAGATCATGCCATGAGCGTTCTCTATGACTGGGCGGATGAGGGTAGTAAACTCTTTATTTGTGATGTAGATCAAGAGAAAGAATTGGAGAATGTTGGACAAATGAGAAATCTCTACAAACAAATGGGACAGCCGGTTTACAGCCGCACCAGATCGGAGGCGCGAGACCTCATGAAACCATGGAGAGTAGAGGATCCAGGATTTATGCCGCTGGAAGATTGGTTAAGTATGGAGCAGAGAGTGCATCAAGAGACCATGGAAAAATTTGGGAGTAATTTATATGGAGGGATACTGATAAAATAATTAATAGTATCCAGGCGTAGGGGGGACATTGATACATTGTGTTCATCAGGAGAGGATAGACAACAAATAGAGATATACACTTCATATATCAGAGAGAATCAATCGCACTTTACAGAAAGACTTACGAAAAATCTTCGGTCGGTGATATTTGAAAATCGATTCACCATGCATCCCCGGCAGGTCCGGAAATTGGGAGAAGAAGAAGTAGAGTCAGTGATACGGTATTTTCAGAGTGGTGACGCTAAGGCGGTTGAAAAACGGGGGAAAATTAAGGCCCGAAGCGGGTTCGGAGAACAATCGGTCATGACACTGGGAAAAACCCTCACCGGGTTGTTCCTGGATGCTACCGACGAATTGGATATTGAGTCAATCAAGGATGCGATTGAAATTGTCGATGAATATATGACCAGTTATGTTTCTGGTTTCATCACGGGACGTGAAGAACATATTCTGGAAGAGCAGGAACGTCTGCGGAAAGCATACACTACAGCGAAGGATCAACGCCGAGGTGCGGATTGACAGGTGTAATCGAATCGATATTCAGAAGGTTTTCAATTCGATATTGAATCGGCAAGAATTCTCACGGGAGTGTGCGTCTGCAAATTAGAATGAACGGGGATCTGTAAAGTAGATAACGGCTGGTGTCAGGTGAGATGGCCGTCAATAAAATGTCCCATGGACTCGGTAACCGAAATATCAAAGCAGGATCGGACTCAGATACAGGATTTCCGGCAACGTTTGAGCCGTAATCGTGATGAAAAAGTCCGGCAAATATATCAGGCACTCCGTTCAAGTATTTTTAAAAATCGTTTCACCCTTCATCCCCGGCGTTTGCAGTCTCTCGCCGAAGAAGAATTCGATCATTTTCTGGCCTATTTGAAATCACCCGACTTGGATCAGGTCGAAGAAATGGGAAAAGTCCGGGCGGATGAGGGGATGGGTGAATATGTATTGTTTCAACTCGGGAACGTCTTCCGGCAAATTGTATTCGACCAGGCTGCGGACGAAGAATTCCATTTGATTCGGTTTCTCAGCCAGATGATTGATGAATATATCGCCGCCTATATTACGGGGTATATGGGACGATGGCACGATCAGACCCTGGACGATCAGGAGCAGCTCAGGAAAGCCCTCTCCAAAGCGCTGGATCGACAGAAGCGCGAACTCTATGTGAAAAATCACGCCATTAATACATCCATTAACGGCATTATGCTCACTGATCTGGAGGGAGCCATCACCTATGTGAATCCGGCGTTTTTGGACATGTGGGGGTACCAGGCATCCGCAGAAGTACTGGGCAGAGATGGTGGGCTCTTCTGGAATAACAGAAAGGCCAGCGGTATGAGGTCTGTTCTGCAGAAGCACGGGGGATGGCAGAAGGAGTTCACCTCACACAAGCATGATCAGAAACACATCGATGTCATGGTGAGTTCATCGCTGATTCGGGATGTCGATGAAGAGCCGGTCGGGATCATGACTTCATTTGTCGAAATCACCGATCGAAAACGCCTGGAGGAGCAGCTGCAAAAATCCCAGAAGTTGGAAGCCATGGGGAATCTGGCCGGAGGTATCGCACACGATTTCAACAATTTGTTGACGGTAATTATCGGGTTCATCGATATGCTGTCAGTGAACGTCCCGTCGGACTCGCCAAAATTATTGAAGTTCATTGATGGCGCAAAAAAATCCGCAGAGAAGGCGGCTACCCTGACCCAGCAGCTCCTGGCATTCAGTCGTCGGCAGATCCTCAAGCCCAAGATCATTGATATCGGGGAGCTCATCATTGATATTGAGAAGATTCTGAAGCGCCTGATTCGCGAAGATATTCATCTGGTCACGGATATCGAATCGGATGTGGGGGTGGTGAAAGCGGATCCGGGCCAGATTGAGCAGGTGTTAATCAATTTAGCTGTCAACGCGCGGGATGCCATGCCCATGGGCGGGGAGCTGCGAATTCAAGCGCGTAACGTCTCTCTGGACAACGGGAGACAGCGCTACTCGGAAATTAAGACCGGTGATTACGTCTATTTGTCTGTTTGCGACAATGGCGACGGGATCTACGAGGAGATTCAGGAACGGATATTCGAACCGTTTTTCACGACCAAAAAAATGGGGAAGGGCACGGGACTCGGTTTATCCACCGTCTATGGCATTGTCAAGCAGAGCGGGGGATATATCTTTGTGGAAAGTGAACTGGGAGAAGGAACCACTTTCAATCTCTATTTTCCCCGGATTGATGAGCCTGAAGTCAAGCGCGATAACACGGGGGCCACTATCGACTTACCTCATGGCGATGAAACCATCCTGATTGTAGAAGATGAAGAAGCGGTAAGGCATATTGCCAGCGAAAGTCTGCAATCAATGGGGTACACCACCATTGAAGCGGGCTCTGGCGAAGAGGCGCTGGCTGCCTGTAACAGGGTTGGCTGCGATTCCATCGATTTGATTATTACCGATGTTGTGATGCCGAATATGAGTGGGTATGAACTGGCCAACGAAATACTGCTGAACAATCCACGAACGAAAATTCTGTACATGTCGGGATACGTGGATGACGAAATTGTAAAGCGGGCGATTCTGGACGAAGGGAAGCCCTTCCTGCAAAAACCGTTTTCGCCACATTACCTCGCACAAAAAGTGGCAGAAGTATTGCGCATTCAATATACCCCCTCCTCCTGAAGTCCGAAAATTACATATCTCACGGATAATAAAATTCTTTATTATCCACATACCGGGAATAGAAATCATCAAAAGTAAATGGGGAGCTTCGATAGCGCAGCATGGTCATCTCTCCCGGATGGATCGCCTGTCCGTATACGTTGGTCATATATCTGTGAATCTCGAAATCCACGTCATAGCGGTAATAAATCCACACTTCGGTATATAATGGATTCCAATTCCCGATCTCTCTCCTGTCCGGTTCACCGTATTTAATGTAGACTTCTCCTCGCGCATCCCAGGGAGCGTTGAGCCAACCCCGCACCTGATGTTGATCAGGGAGATACGGTGTTTTATTAATCGGCCAGAATTCTGCATAATGTTCACGGGCATACTGAATCCGGCGTTCGAATTCCAGCCGGGCTTCATTCTCCGGTGTCTCAGGTTTCGGATCCACGTCTTTCCATTCCCGCAGATACCATTTCCGCCGCTGTAATCTGTCCAGAGAGAAATATTCGGCGAATTCGGAGGCGGGCAGGATCAGCCACAGGGCGTAATCGATCAATTCATCCTGCGACCACTGATCATCCTTTTTCAGTATCTGCTTATAGAAACGGTGCTCCCGGGTGAGATAATTCAGTATGGATCCGAAGACCCCGGAGCGGGTGGTATCTGTGGTGATATCCGGAAGGGTCGCGGCGCCGGATTCCAGATTTTCGATAAGGGGCTTCACCAGCGGACCCAGGTCCGCATCATCAGCCAGTTCTTTTAATACCGGAAGGGCCTGCTTATCGCCGAGTTTGCCCAACGCCAGCGCTGCCTGCTCCCGAATTGCATCTTCACTGTCCAGGTGATCACGCAACAACTTGAGAAACCGGGGCTCACCATGCCGCACCAGATACTCCGCCAGCGAAATCTGATGGATCACGGCATCATCCACCCACAGGCTTTCGGGATATTTCTCCTGCAGCTCGCCGAAGGCAATGAAGGCTTCCAGCTGACTGTTTGGTTTCTTCTCAAGACAATAGCCCACCCAGAACCGGGAATCATCCTGATATTGGCTCCCAGGATATTGTTCGATGAGCTCGCGGAAGGTTTCGATGGCCAGATCCCAATTCTGCGCAAGGCTTTGCTCGATGGCGTGTTGATAGAGCCTGTGGGCGGATTCATCGTTTTGGGTGAATGCGGTGGAGTGAAACATCAACACAATTGCCAAGAGAGTTGCCGCCGGGGATACCCACTTTTTCATAGCGCGCCTTCCGTGATTCACTCGACTACCTTCTTGATTACTATCCTCAGGGATACACAAACCGTTTCTCTTCGATGAACCGGTAGGTCATGTTCTCCAGATCGTACCGATACATGTTTCGGGCGAGTTCACCGATTAAAATGGCATTTCCGTAGATATTCGTCATATACTTCCGGATGACAAAATCGATGTTATGCCGGTAATACGTCCAATGAACTTCGTTCAGATCGTCGCCGACGGTGACGAAATCCGGTTCGCCGTATTTGATATAAATTTCTCCCCGCGCATCCCAGGGCGCGTTAGCCCATCCTTCCCTTTGATACTGTTCCGGAAGGTATTTTACCTGCTTGAAATTCCAGAATCCTGCGAAGTGTTCACGGGCATATTGTATCCGGCGCTCGAATTCCTGCAGCGCTTCGTTTCGAGGGGTTTCGGGCACCGGATCAACCTCCGCCCATTCTTTCACCAACCAGGCTTCCCGATCTTCTCCGCTCTGATTGAAATATTGTTTAAATTCGCCGGGCCGCAACACATACCACATAGCGAAATCCAGCAGTTCCTGCTGCGACCATTGATTGTCCTGTTTCAGCATCGTTTTATACGCCCGGTGTTCGGTGGTGAGGGCTCCGAACAGCGGAATCTTCGACGGTGGAATTCGGGAAGAGTCTGTGCCGGACTCCCGCATCCGGGCTTGATCGCCGGGCGTCGCTGCTTCAATGTTCGCTTCATCCGGCGCCAATTCCGTCAGAAGTTGCCTGGCTTCGGCGCTGTGGTCGCCTTTAGTGATCATCTGCCGTAAAACCGGAACTGCCAGCGTATCGCCCAGTCTGCCCAGGGCCAGTGCCGCTTGTTGACGAACCAAGGCCCGTTCATTCCCGAGTTGTGTATGTAGAAAGCTGGTATATTCGTTCTGATCATTCCCGGTGAGTTGTTCTGCCAGCCGGATCTGTTTGAGAAGCGCCTCCTCTCTCCAGGAGCTGCCGGGAAAGGAATCTATCAGGGTCTGGAATGCCTGATAGGCCTGTGCCGGGTCGGGGGACGTATGCTCCAGGCAGTACCCCATCCAGAAATACGCATCATCATGATATTCACTCTTTTGCGAGGTTTCGATCAGCTGCTCAAATAATTGCGTCGCCTGTGCCCAGTCTTCGTTCAGGCTGAGTTCGAGTGCCTGCTGGTACAGCGCCGGGGCATTCTCCTGCAATTCCCTGGTCAATCCATCAGAGAGCGTAACACTCAGGAATCCCAGGAATAGCATTCCGAGGATATATATTTCCTTCATTGAACTGACTCCTTATTATAATTGGTGTCCGGCCAGCGTACCTCGTTGTTGCAGCGAATACTGTAATGAGTCGGAGATTCGCCTTGAAGCCGAGAGCAGCCTTTTCTCTTTGATCATTTCTTTGATTTCGGCCAGGTCTCCGGGATGATTTTTCGCCGGGGGATTGACCAGTGCCACTAAAATGACCTCAAGATTCCGGAGGTACTGCTCCACCGATTGATCGTTTAACCTGTCCACTGTCTGTTCCACGTATGGAGACTGCTGCAGCAAGTTTACGGCGATCTCCCGCTCGACACTTTCCCCGGGTGGTGTTAGTGAGAGCTGATCCTGTGAATTAATGAGTGCGAGCAATAATATTTCAGATTTTGTAACGAATTCTCCCAGGGATTTTATATCGACGTCGCCGGGAGTAACCATGACAATACCGGTATTGCGCAGGCGGGAGAAGTCCGCATCCGGGGACGGAGAGAAAAACGCGGCGCCGATGAGAACGCCCGCAATCAGCAGAGCAGCTGCCTTTGCGAGGCGCACAGGTACCGGAAATGCGTTGTGAAGATTATTCCAGCGCTCTGTCACGAACCCGACAAGTCGCTCAAAGGGTGACTGGATCCTGAATCTTTCACGCAATGCGCTGTGGAATCGTTCAAGCAGAGCCGCCGGTGGTGTCGGACGCTCACGACTTACGAGGAGCGTCTGTACATCCTGCAATTCCTGCAACGCATGGCGGCAGGTCGGACATGTCTCCAGATGGTCACGGCACCGAGCCATCTCTGCAGCAGAGAGCGCACCCTCCTGGAACAGGAAAAGTGTGTGTTCATTCACGCAAGTACTCATGTTCGAAGTATCCTCACCTTGCGGCTGTTTCTTTGCTGCGAATGTATCTTCCTGACATTTCTGTCATCACGTTTCTCCCAACCATATCTGCATACATTCCGTCATTCCCTGGCATCCTCGGCCTGTAACAGTTTTTTCAATTTCTGCAGGCCTCTGAAGATATGAGTTCGCGCTGTGGCAGCGGAGCATTCCATGATTTCGGCAATCTCCGGGGAACTTTTCTCATGGAAATATTTGAGCACAACCGCCAATCGCTGATGATCCGTCAATTCCGCCAGCGCCGCTTCGATTTTCTCATTACGTAATTCTCTTGCCACCCGGTGTGTTCTATCGGTAATGTAGGCAGAGGAGTCTGCATCTGCCGGTAACTTATAGGCCATGCTTTGCAGGGATTCAACTGTTGTACGCTGTCGCGTCCGATGGAAATCCATCACGAGATTCACCGTGATGCGGTACAACCAGGTGGAAAATCGGGATTGCTCTTTGAATTGCGGTAATCGTTCATAGGCCCGGATAAATGCCTCCTGTGCCAGGTCCTGTGCGTCCTCATAGTTTCCGCTGAGATCGTATGCCAGCGAGAGAATTTGTGCCTGGTATTTCCGCACCAGCATTCCGTATGCGTGCGAGTTCCCCGATTTCGACTTCCGCACCAGACTGGACTCACTCCGTTTCATTCGTTTCGCTGCAGCCTCAATCTCAGAGGGGATTCACAACTAAGACGCAGGAGAACCCCCGCCTGTTTACACTAATCTGTCCCGGGACCGACAGCCCTCATATCTCCACAGGAATATATTCTCTAACGTCATTTGCCAACTGAAGTTTTCAGGATTTTATGAGCACTGTCTTGGATCGCGAAATATCCAAATTCGAAGTAACCTTTCTTCCCGGATAATTTAACCCGGAGTCGACCCATCATCGTAACAGGGTATTCGCGAGTGGTATTTTAATGTAAGATAGAGTATCAGGAACCCTTCTGCAATTTCCACGTTTTTGCCGTTCGTCATTCTTTCCGGCTATTAAGTGAACTCAGTACCTAACCACACAGGCCGGTAATTCCGGAATACATATGATCCCACCCCGGGGAGTCATTCAAAGCGAGCCCCGAAATGCCGGGACTCCGGTCGGGATGACTCACAGGGGCGCTGAACAGCCCTGGCGCCGAAGAACAGAGCTGTCTGAGAAACTGAGACAATTTAATAGCCATACCATTGATTAGTCTGAATGACTATTCCGGATAGACAAATGAATTGAAAATAACCCCAGGTGGTGTATACTATAACTGGTAAACGAAAAGAACGCTATAATTTCCGAGGGACTGATGACAAAGAAAGTTTCTGTTCGTTTGATTATACTGTTCCTTGTGTTCGGCGTACTGATGGCGCTCATCCGGGTTGATCTTGTCGCCCAACCGGCTGCGGAAAGGAGCATTCAGGCGCTCGTCATTACCGGTGGACATGACTTTGACCGGCCGGCATTTTTCGCCATGTTGCACGGATTTGAGAATATCGAGTACACCGAGGTACGGCATCCCAAAGCCAATGACCTGTACGGCAGTGAAAAGGGGGCCCGGGCAGATGTCTTAGTCTTCTATGATATGTATGATACAATTTCCTCCCGGCAGCAGTCCGAATTTACAGCGCTACTGGAACAGGGCGCCGGAATGGTCTTTCTGCATCACTCGCTGGCTTCGTATCAGGAATGGGAGGAATTCCTGCACGTCGTCGGCGGGCGCTATCATCTCGAACCGTATACTGAAGGCGGCGATACCATCGCAGCGTCCACCTATCGTCATGATGTGGAAATCCCCGTGGAAATTCATGACAGCGATCACCCGGTTACCAGCGGGCTCGAGGACTTTGTCATTCATGATGAAGTGTATGGGAACTGCCAGATCCTGCCCGAGGTGCATCCTCTGCTCAAAACCAACCATCCTGAAAGCCTGCCGTATCTCGCATGGACAAACAAATATAAGAACTCCCGGATCGTGTACATCCAGCTCGGTCACGATGCCCACGCTTACAGGGATCCCAACTACCAACGGTTAGTACGGCAGGCGATAATCTGGACAGCCATCGATTGAATGGACTTGCAGTTGAAGGGTGGAATGCTCCCGCAGGAGTGGACCAGGATGCCCGGAGTGCGCCTAAAATGCATTGGTCTGATCAACGTTCAGGACCGAACCGTCATGATTCCGATTGTAAGACGGTTCGTTCCTATGGACACATGACTCCCACGGGCTACAAAGCCTTTTTACAGGCTACATAGGCATGTTTGGGAGCTACAAAAGCCTTCCTGCCAGTTACAAAACCATCTCTGGGAATTACACAGAGACTACCGGGAGCAGCAAACCCATACCGACGGTTTGAATTGCGAGCTCGGAATATCTGAAGTGTATTATAGCATGGGCCGGAAGTCTGTGCCCGGAAAAAAATGATGGTCTCATGAAAAAGTAAAAATCTTTGGAATGCTGGTATTTCCGGAGTGTTTTAATGGCACTCAAGTGATAAAATCCTTTGCATTGTTTCATATAATGTGGTTACATTCGTAATACGATTTTTAGAAAACGTAATATCGATTGTTGACAAATAAAATGCCGGTTGCAAGGTTTGTAAAATTCCATAGTCATGAGGAGAAGGAAGTGGGATATACTCAGAGACGGGTAAGAATCCTGTATATACTTATCGGGATACTATTCTTCAGTCTGGCAGAATCCGCCATGGGACAGTTTCGGGGCTATTATTCTCCCAGGGATTCAGTCTGGGTCTTTTCGATGGATTCCGTTTTTGTGGAAGAAACCCAGCCGCCGCAGTTGTCTCCCATGTCGGTATCTTCGGTTTCCGAGGAGCGGATACACGCGATGGGTTACCGGGATTTGAATGAGATTATCACCGGGGAAGTGGCCGGCATCATCAGCACGGAGAAAGGGGTGATGGGGTATGGTGTGGCGGATGGTTCCGCCGGGCATCTTTCGGTTCGGGGTGTGGGCGGCAACCCAACCACCGGTGTGTTGATCGCCCAGAATGGCAAACCGGAAATTATGGGATTAATGGGGCACCCGGTGCCGGATGCTTACTCGGCTGACTTTATCCGGGATGTGGAAGTGATTAAAGGTCCTGCTTCCGTCATTTACGGGACCAATGCCCTGGGTGGGGTGATCAACATGAAAACGAAGCGGTTGTATAAGCAGGGCATGGAGACCCGTATCCGGCTTGCGACGGGCAACTACGACGTTCGCCGCGGAGGCATCCAGCATGGGGCGAAAGTGAATGATTTTGATTATTTCCTGGTTTTCGGCAGGCGGGCCACTACCGGTCATCGGCCGCATAGTGCCTTCCGGTCCAGCTCCTATCATGTGCACGCCGGTTATGAACTGCGGCCGAATATGTATTTTTCAGTCACCGGAAAGTCTGTGCCCTTTCATGCGGAAGATCCGGGTCCTCTGCAGGGTGAACGGGGGGAGGAATTCGACATCACCCGGTCCGATGTGACGGTGTCGGGCCGGATGGATTTCGAGCCGGTCTCGCTGGATTATCAGGTCTACCTGAACCGGGGCGAACACGAGATTTCCGACGGATTTCATTCCCGGGATTTTGCGCGGGGGGCGACCTTGAAACATCATTTTACACCGTTTCGGAATAATTCTACCACCTTTGGTCTGGATTATAAAGATTATGGAGGGAAGATCTATCGGGTGAATCTCCCTCCCATGTGGGAGAATCCCTCCGGAAACAGATACTCGGTATCGGAAACCGGTCTGTATGTATTAACCGAACAGCAGATCGCGCATCGCTGGAAACCATCTTTCGGGTTCCGGTTGAATTCGCATTCTATTTTCGGCCAGGTAAGTGTTCCCCATCTGGGATTAAGCTATGATCTGACTGACGCTCTCACCCTCTATAGTTCGTATGGAAAAGGGTTTCGCAGTCCCACCATCCGGGAAATGTACCTGTTTCCCGCCCCCAATCCTGATTTACAACCGGAGGTGTCGTATTCCATCCAGGCCGGAGTGCGGTACCAGGCCGGGAGCAGATTGAAAGCGCAGGCGAGTCTGTATCGATTGGGTGGAGAAAATCTCATAGAACAACACGGCACCTTTCCCAATTTTGAATACCGGAATTCGGGCGAGTTCCGGCATTTCGGTGTTGAGTCTTCGGTCAAATTCATCCCGGCCAGGGGCCTCCATGTGAGTGCGAATTACAGCTGGTTTCACCCAGACAGACCCGTGGCCCGCCAGCCGGCACACGATCTCCTGGTGTCCGGCACCTATCATTGGAAATATCTCTCGCTTCGATACAAATTGCATTATGTGACCGGGTTGAAAGATTTCGCTGCGGGAGCATATCAGGCACTGCCCTCGTACACTGTCTCGGAACTCGGTGCCGACATCGTGTTTCAGGGATGGGGAACCCTGTTTTTCAATGTGAAAAATCTGTTCGATACCGAGTACCAGACCATGCACGGATACCCGATGCCGGGAATCACGTATGAAGGAGGAGTGCTTATTGACTTCTGAAGACCGGTCGCTCATTCATCATGAAAATGTGATGGCGGGGTTTTTCCTGGTGATGGCGTTGGTGTTTCCGGTCTTCTTTCATATGGTGCACCTCGGGGCCACCTTCCTGCCGATGTTTTTCCCGATCGCGCTGTGCGGACTGCTGATCTCTCCTGTTCCGGCAGTGCTGGTAGGGTTCCTGGCGCCGCTGCTTTCTTCGGTGATGACCGGTATGCCCCCTCTGTATCCTCCGATTGCACCGATCATGGCTATGGAAGGCGTTGTTCTGGCAGGGAGCCTGTCCGTGCTGCGGATCCAATGGCACTGGCCGCTCTATCCGAGTCTGATCACTGGGATTTTACTGCAGCGAATTGTATTGGCGGCGGTGGTGTTCGGTATCGCTCCGCTGTTTCATCTTCCCCCGAAACTATTTTCCGCAGGGATGGTCCTCTCCGGCATACCGGGGGTGATCCTGCAATTGATCGCGGTCCCGCCGCTGGTATCGATGCTGGAACCGAGAATAAAGCGAATGCAGGAGATATATTAGTATGTTCGCAGCGCAAAGGGAACGAACAGATTTTTTTAACGAGCAGGCGGCTGAGTGGGATCACACTGAAAAATACGAACAGGATCGGGATCGACTGTATCGGTTGATACCATCATTGCCCATCGGAGAAGGAGATCGGGTGCTTGATGCCGGGACCGGCACGGGGATTGCACTGGGCCCACTTCGATCTGTGGTTGGATCCGAAGGAATAGTCATCGGTGTTGACCTGGCGACGGCCATGCTGCGAAAGGCGAAACAGGAGCATCATGCTGTAGTGCGTGCCGATTGCCATCACCTGCCGTTTCGCTCCGGATGGGTTGATTGTGTGTTTGCTTTTGCAGTCATTCCGCATCTGGATATCCTCCCTGCATTTTTCCGGGAGGCCGCCTCTCTACTTCGTCCGGGGGGCGAGCTCATCATTTTGCATCTGATGCCCCGGCGAAGCATAAATGATTTTCATCGGAAGGCGGGGAGCGCTGTGGAGACAGATTTTCTGCCTTCGGCGGAGGGACTGGCCGGATTGGGCCAAGCTGTCGGGATTTCCCGGACGCTCTTTACAGAAAAAGACGACCTGTTTCTCTGGATAGGAGAGCGATCAGAGTAATGTTGAGGTTGCGGCGGTTTTTATCGGGACGGCTGGAAGGTCGATGATGGTCAGCTTATCTTCGAATGTTATCTAACAAACATTCTTGAATCTCTGGTATTCATTTGAACGAAAAATATCTTATGCTGCTCACGGGGTGTGCTATAATGGCTATAGCGCTTTATCCGGTGAGTCCGCCTGGCGGGATTCTCTACTTTGCCGGACTGGCCTCCTCTGCCCTCCTGCAGCGAAAGGTCAGACGTTTCGTTCGGACTCGGCTGCTGCCGATGGTGCCGGCAATTCTCCTGTTCGGAATGATTCCCTACGTAATCAGCCTGTTTCAGACCGATCCGGTTTCCAGGCATGCGGAACTGATATTCGGGCTCGCTATCATTGGAAAAACATTTGCCATTTTACTGGCGGTGTCTTTTTTCACCCGGAATGTCCCGGTCAGTCATTTTCTCCGCGCACTTCGGGATATAAAGATACCACTCCGGGTTATTTTTTTATTGATGATCGCGTATCGATTTATCTCGGTCTTTTTTGACGAAGTCCGGTTATTGTTGGAGGCGCGTTCCCTGAGGCTCTTCGGCCGCTCGCAGTTGCATAGGATACGGAGTACGTTCGGGGTAATTCTCCGGAAAGCCTTTGATTATTCGGAATCTATCTATGTGGCCATGCGATTGAGAGGAGGAGAATCAACCATCCCGCTGCTGGCACGCTGCCGGAAGTCGCGGTCTGATGGGCTGTTGTTTGGCAGTGGTATCCTGCTCTGTCTCCTTCCTTATTGTATTTTGTTGCTGTGAGTTTACGCATCTGGAAAGTGCGATGACCGAGCCGATTATAGAATGTGAAAACTATACCTATCGATACGGTGATGGTACTCCTGCTTTGCGGCAACTCTCTTTTGTGGTGCGGGCACTGGAGCATACCGCCGTACTGGGATTGAACGGATCCGGTAAAAGCACCCTCCTGCGCAGTCTGGTCGGTTTGCTGCGCGGGGAGGGGAGCCTCCGTGTGCTGGGCCTTGAAGTGAAGAAGCAAAATTTACGGGAGATTCGTCAGCGGGTGGGACTGGTGTTCCAGGATCCTCAGGTGCAGTTGTTTTGTCCTACGGTTATAGAAGATGTCGCATTCGGACCGGCGAATGTGCACGGAGATGAGGAGC
>DATFLS010000251.1:0-2457 GCA_035267465.1 bacterium | reverse complement strand
CTGCAATCCCGGAATAGGAAGGAAGGGGCAGAACATGACAGCAGAAACCATCACCATCAGAACCGCAACTCCCGCCGACATCCCGGTGCTGGCCTCTCTTATCCGGGAGGCCTTTCGGGACCCGGCGACCCGATTCGGACTGACACCGGAGAATTGCCCCACCCATCCCTCCAATTGCACGGAACAATGGATCACCGGCGATCTCGCTCGGAATATCATCTATTATATCCTGGACCGGAACGACCGGGCGGTTGGTTGTGTGGCGCTGGAAAAAGCCGTGCCGGATCACTGGTACCTGGAGCGGCTGGCCGTCCTGCCGGCCTTCCAGGGTCAAGGCCACGGGACAGCCCTGGTCCGGCATGTTGTAACCCAGGCGAAGATTGGGGGAGCGAAGTACCTGAGTATCGGGATCATCGCCGGGGATACGGCATTGAAAAACTGGTATCTTAAACGGGACTTCTTGGAAGGACAAACCAGAAAATTCGACCATTTACCCTTTCGGGTACTCTTCATGACCCGCGCGCTGTAAGGACACTGATTGCCGGTATTGCCGGGCGCCCGATTGAATCTGTGTCCCTGTACGTAAAAAATTCCTGCCAAAACTATGTTTGATGGGCCTGCATTGGGACCTCGGTGTGGCCCTCTCCGGTTTATGCCGGAGGAGACGGTGTATGACCTCAAACGGGAGCTAAAATTTGTTTTGACATCCTTATACGATTTGTTAATATCAAATACGGTTGATCTCCGGCATGTGAAAACACCGCATATTCCCCGCAAGCAAGACGAACAAAGTCTTCAACCAGTTGTTTGGAGATTATTTTATAGATGACAGAAAAAGAAACTCGTAATGGAACTCCTGCATAGGGCCGGACGGTTAGACGGACGGCCGTGCAATTCATGCCAGAAGGATAGCAGTCTCTGATCACGGCTCAAATCACGTCTCCTCCCTCTTCTTCGGCACCTTACCTTACTATGTAAACCATAAAGGAGTCTTGTATGGAAGAAACCATTCAATTTACGCTCAACGGGAAACCGGTCACCGTGACGGTCGAGAGCGACCGGATGCTGTTATGGGTGTTGCGCACCGACCTGAAGCTTACCGGGACAAAATACGGCTGCGGCCAGAATTATTGTGGGGCCTGCACCGTTCTGCTGAATAATGAAGCCATTCGGTCCTGCCAGACGCCAGTCAAATACGTGCAGGGCAAAGAAGTGATCACCATCGAAGGGTTGGCCGGAGACCAAGATCTCCATCCCCTGCAGAAAGCATTCGCGGAACATGACGCGCTCCAGTGCGGCTATTGCACCCCGGGCATGATCATGAATGCCTATTCCCTGTTACGGCAGAATCCCCATCCTTCGTCCTCGGATATCATCGATGGAATGGAAAATAATTTATGTCGCTGCGGCGCGCACAACCGGATTGTACAGGCCATTGAATCCGCAGCCCAGGAAATGGAAGGGGGGATTTAACATGCAAGAAGATAAATATTTACAGAAAAACTTTACGGATAACCCATTGGATATCTCCATGGATCGCCGGGATTTCCTCAAGGTAACCGGCGGGGGGATTTTTATCCTGTTTGCGCTCTGGGACGCGGAGGCTCTGGCGCAGGCGCGGGGGAGAATTCCCACCGATTTCAATGCCTTTCTACGGATCGGAGAAGACGGCCGGGTCACCTGCTTTACCGGGAAGATTGAAATGGGGCAGGGGATCATTACTTCTCTGGCCATGGAGCTGGCCGATGAACTGGATGTGCCGCTGGATCGGGTGGATATGGTGATGGGGGACACGGATCTCTGTCCCTGGGACCGGGGCACCTTCGGTTCGCTGTCCACCCGGTCCTTCGGTCCGCATCTTCGGGCCGCCGGAGCCGAAGGGCGGCGGGTTCTGCTGGAGCTGGCTGCGAAGTCCCTGAATGTCCCTGTAGAAAACCTGGTCACACAGGACGGGACGGTGTACGATAAACGAAATAAGAATAAGCAGATTACGTACGCCCGGCTGGCCCAGGGGAAAAAGATCGAGCGGCATATCGGGACCGAGGTCTCCGTGAAAGATCCCTCGGAATTCAAGATTATGCATACTTCGGTGCTGCGCCGGGACGCCAAAGAAAAGGTCACCGGCCAGGCGAAATACGCCGCCGACATTCAGCTGCCCGGCATGCTCTACGCCAAAGTAGTCCGGCCTCCGTCGCACGCCGCCACCCTGAAGAGCATCGATGTGTCCGGGGCCAAACAGGTTCCGAGTGCGCAAGTCGTACGGGATGGGGATTTGATTGCGGTACTACATAAATATCCGGATGTGGCTGAAGCGGCCCGTGCAAAGATCAAAACCAGCTATGATGTCCCGGACTCGGAACTGAATGAAACCACCATCTTCGATCATCTACTCAAGGTCGCGCCGGATGGCAACGTGGTGACAGAGGGTGGCGATCTCAACGCCGGAGCCGCAGACGC
>DATFLS010000250.1:0-6029 GCA_035267465.1 bacterium | reverse complement strand
GATTCGATCATCACGGAGACCTGAACTAAAGATATATGGTTCGTGAGCATTTTTAAACCCATCATAATAATTATGCCTCGATGTACCATAACCAAACATATCCGGAAATATTCTGAGGAGTAAGGGATGCCCAAGA
This sequence comes from bacterium, assembly GCA_035267465.1. GTDB lineage: Bacteria > Fidelibacterota > JAANXI01 > JAANXI01 > JAANXI01 > DATFLS01. The sequence goes on along the minus strand of DATFLS010000250.1, from coordinate 5,893 downwards.
GACTGGCATCTTTGGTGCCAAGAATCAGAGGGATAACCAGCATGAGCCCAAAGAAGGAGAAGATCAGTTTCCAGCGAAGAAATAACCTGAACGATGTTCTATCTGTGGCCACTAATATGGTGATTGCCAGCGGGACAGTATACCATTGGTTCTCATAGGAAATAAATAAAGCCAGAAAGAACAGAACCAGAAATACAATAAAATACCGGACTATTTTGCTATTCGTATGCATGACGTCGCCTTTCCTGGAGATTCAAATCCACCTGACGGGCAAGCGAATAACTGATAAATCCGATACATCCCCCGACAAATGCCACCAGTAAAATTATGAATGCTCCGAAAATTAATATATTATCACCGGGCTGTCCCAGGAATGCCAGCAATGTATGGATGATACCAATATAGACTTTATAGATATTTGCCCCGTATAATATGCTCTGTGCAATCAGAGGATGAAGAAGGGTGTAGACAAACAGCACACTTCCTGTGATCATATACGAGATGCGTCTCGTTCCCAATACCGATACTATGCACTCTGCTGTGACTCCCTCCATGAGAATCGCCCAAATCGGGCTGAGCATAAATCCTCCGATAGAGAAAAGTTTCATGAGGGCGGCAACCGCGCTCATCATCAGGATGCTTCCTTTGCGGGGTGTGAAGTATCGCCCGGTTAATACGAGCGGGAGTGCCAGAGACACCATTATAAAGCCCGTCATCGGGAGCCGTAAGCCTTTCAGCAATGTTCCCAGGGTCGTTTCCAATAATCCCCAGAGAACGCCGAAGGCAGCAATGAAAAGTGTTTCTTTGGATCGATACCGGAGAGACACGGTATTCCTAAACTTGATGAGCGTTTTCTCTTGATGTTCCATTTGCCTGACGGATATGCCAAAATTCAACTCCGGCACTTCTATAATAAAAAAGCCCTCTTCCCCGGGGAAGGGAAAAGGGCTCATGCATTTATGAAGCAGAATGCCAAGGCTATAAAAATTGTCTTTGCTCCTTTCCGATTCCCAGAGGATATTACTGTCTCTGTTCGGGAGGCGAAACGGTTTCCCGTTTAACCCTGTCGGCTTTTATCTCATGGACACGGTGGGTATCTGTAGAGATGAAGCTCGGAGTGGCCCGTAATTTCAAACAACAGCACCCGCACTGCCAGCACTGGGTGCATTCTCAAATTTTAGAAATTATTGTCACAACCTGCATTGATACAGAATTGCACTGCCCCAATTCATGCGAGGCGGTTTGTGGATGGAAAAGCCTCTGTGTATCTTATGCCTGCGCATATAGAGAGATCATATTATCCCACCTTCTACTGATATCAATCTTCTATGTAATCAGTATAATATTGAATCCTATACATTATGAACTCAAATATCATACCAGATACTATCACTCGAATTCAAGTGCAGTATGACTAGAGACAACCTTGGAAACCAATCCATATTTCTTCGCTTCTTCAGCACTCATCCAGTAGTCCCGATCGGTATCCTTCTCCACTTTATTCAATTTCTGGCCGGTCTCTTCGGAAATCAGCTTGTTGATTTTCTTTTTCATCTTATCGATTTCTTTTGCATAGATTTCAATTTCCGAAGCCACGCCCCGGATGCCACTCAGCGGCTGATGGATCAGATAATGACTGTTTGGCAGAGCGATACGGTGCTCTATCGGAGAACTCAGAAGGATGAGTGCCCCCGCCGAGGCAACCAGTCCCATCCCGATGGTATACACATTCGGTTTCACAAACCGAATCATGTCCAGGATAGCGAAACCGGAGTCGGCATCGCCTCCCTGGCTGTCAATATAGAGTTTGACTGGCTTATCCCCCATCGCCTCCATAAGAATTAATTGCCGGGCGACCCGCTCAGCCATTTCTTTATTCACCTGACCGGTCAGTAAAACGGATCGGGTCTCAAGCATTTTTTCCATCATAGCATCTTTGGGCTTCTCATCTTTGTTTTTTTCCTGGTTGGCATGGAAAAATTCCTCATGAACTCCCATCGTATCACTCCTTTGTTAGCTTTTAGAACAATTTCTATCGCTCCAGCCTGTTAATATACTCATAATTCAGCGATTATTCATTAATCCTTCTGTAGATAACAGAGCCGAACGCCTGTTGACCGGACAGATAATTACAGAAAGATTATGGGAGTGATCCCTGCAGTTTTACTTCTCGCAGGTAATAACCGGCGGTTGATTGCTGCGAATCTGCTATCCGGCCTTGCATTTATTCTTCAGGATGCTTATAGTTTTCTGACTGTGCAGGATGGATGAAGCATAAGTGCCGCCACATACCTTGTTTGAATCCCCCTGATTCGCTACCGGAACTATTGGTGTATGTGGTGAGTAATAACATGTATTTGAAGTGAAGGAAACATACTTCACGCCGATACTAGAAGGGAACGGAATTGAACGGTTATCTGGTTTTTGGTTGGAACGGAATGGTTGAAGAAAGGAATATTGAACGATGTACGGTCGTCTGTTAGAAAAACTAAAAGTGCGCCGAAGAAATGGCGAACACGATAATAGTCACGATTTGAATTACGATCGGCCAGTGAGCCATCGGGATCTCGCTCAGATCCAGACGGTGAAAAAGTTTGTTGAGCAGGGCTATTCACCCAAACGATATGAGAGCAAAGAAGGTTTACTCCATCTGGAAAATGAACACGGAGACACCCTCACAATGGCTGAGGTGCCTGTGCGTGTTGCGACCTTCCTGACAAGTATTCAGGAGAATTTGTAGGTCGCGCCCCCGCTTTTCTTGTTTACCTCTGGTGCGAAGAGCGCCATCTGACTGAGAACAGTTTGGAGATTCCCCGGGGATACTACTGAGGGAACTTTGTATGCGCGTGTACGAACCGCGATTCAGGCTGACCCGAAGTATTGAAATCATGTATTGGCCGGAGCTCCCTCCGGAGATGCGATGCCGTTTGGGAAATCACCCGTTCGGAACTGATTGCACTTGATCAGGAAAGTTCGATGATGAGTTCTGAAAGGGTAGGATTGCCAGGCGCGATCTCTGATAGTTCATCCAGCGATAACCCGGCACGGATCGCCACACTGATGGGTGTGAGTAAATCCCCGGCATGATCGCCGATGGCGGCGGCTCCCTGCAATATCCCTGATCCCTGGTCGAGGATGATTTTCAGGAAACCCTCCCGGTGTCCGGATATATTCGCTTTCAGGTTCTGGCTGTATTCTGCTTTTTTTATGGAGATATCCCGACCCTGATCCTTGGCCCGGGATTCGGTCAAGCCGACCTGGGCGACTTCCGGTTGGGTGTACACGACTTCGACTGTCCAGTCAGGGTGGTAGGAGTGCTCGCGGCCCTGGACCGCAGTTCTGGCGGCGATTCGTCCCTGGGCGGCCGCCCGGTTCGCCAGCATGGGGCCACCGGTGATGTCACCGGCTGCGTAAATATGTTGGACCGACGTCTGGCACTGATCGTTTACTCCCACTCCGCCGTCAGGACGCACCTCTACCGAAGTAGCGTTCAGGTGTAATTTCGTGGTATCAGGCTTTCTTCCGATAGCAACAAAGGCGTACTCTGCCGTAAATTTTCGATCATCTTCGCGATACACCTCAACGTCGTCTCCCACATTTTCGATACTCCGAACCGGGACGCCCTTATGAAAAACCACACCTCGTTGCTCCAGGATTGATTCCAGCCTTTGAGAGATATCATGGTCTGAACGGGGCAGCAGGTCCTCGATATCCGTGATGGCGGTCACTTCGCTGCCCAGCCGGTTGAAGAGATACAATACTTCGGATCCGGTGACACCGCCGCCGATAATGATAATACTCCCCGGGATCGTCTCCAGTGTGCTCAGAAACCGGGGCGCCAGAATTCGCTGGCCATCCGGTTTTAAATCCGGTGGAAAAATCGGCACCGAACCGGAGGCGAGAATGACAGCATTCGCCCTGATAAATCGGGTTTGGCCGCCATTTCGGGTGATCTGAAGCGTATGATCATCGACGAACTGAGCAGTCCCGGCTACCACCTCGATGCCCAGCATCGTGAAATGTGCGTTGTCCTTTTCCTGTTCCCGGGCCTTGACTTTCCGGAGTCGTTCGAGCAGTGCGGCGGGATTATCGCTGACTGACGCTCTGGTCAATCCGAACTCTTCTGCCGCCGAAAAGGTGCCCAGAAGATTCGCTGCGTGCAGCCAGACCTTGCTGGGAACCAGACTGTGCCAGAGCGCTCGCCCTCCCGGTTTGTCCTGCTCTATCAGCATGACCTGTGCACCCAGGGAGGCAGCTTCTTTCGCTGCGGCTAATCCGGCAGGCCCGCCTCCGATTACTGCAACGTCGGTGTCCATTTTCGTCCTCTGCATTAAGGTGACTTCCCGTTTAACGTGAATGATTAGCGCACATATTTATTGGCGTTTTGATGCACATGCCCGGTGTGATGTTACATTGATGTTCTCGCCTGACTCTCCCATTGAAATATCCATGTTGAGAAAAGTGCATGCATCTGTGATTCCAGCGGTACATGGGCTGGCGAGAAGCGTTCATATTACCACATCCTCCAGTCTTCACGATAGTATTCCAGCAGATGATGCGTATCCAGAGTGTTCGGTTCCACATCAACCGGCGCCATATCTTCCGGAAATTCGAACAGCCGCGAGACGTCAGAGGAGGACAGAAACCTGGTAGGTACTGTGATCTGTATTTGCTCCGGACGGAGTACTACCTGCGAAGCCATAACGAAGCCCCAGTCGCCGAAGGTGGGAATGTAGGCATGATACGGCACCACGTTCATGCCGGATTGATCCAGTGACTCGACGATGCACCAGAAGGCGTGCGGCGAAAAATAGGCGCTGGTGGCCTGGGTGATAAAAATTCCACCATAGGATAATCTGTGTCGGAGCAGCCGGTAAAATTCTGTGGTATATAATTTCGACAGAGACTGGTCATTGGGGTCCGGGAGATCGGCGATGATAATATCGTACACGGTGGTGTCCTGTTCGGCAAACCGGTAGGCGTCCCTGTTGATAATCCGGACCCGGCCATCCGACAGAGCATGCTTGTTCAATTGGGTGATGGCCGGATGAGAGGTGGCCAGTGCGGTCATCGCCGGATCCAGATCCACAACTGTGATGTCCTGGATTCGCTGGTATTTCAGAAGTTCCCGGACCACCAGTCCGTCACCGCCGCCGAGAATCAAAATCTTTGGAACAGGCGCCGGGGTTAATGACAGCGCAGGATGCACCAGCGATTCGTGATAGCGGTATTCATCTATGGAAGAAAACTGCAGGGCGCCGTTGAGAAACAGCCGCACATCGTTTCTCCACCGGGTGATAACTATTTTTTGATAGGGAGTTTGCTCTGAATAGATAATCCGGTCCTCGTACATGGAGGACTCCCAGGTGTGCACCAACGTGCCGGAGGTGACCAGAAGGAGCAGCAGGGCGCTCGTCCCGATCCCGGCCATAACATACATCGATCCGGACACCTGCATCCGGAACGCGGGCAGCAGCAGCCAGGCAATACCGATATTCAGCAGGCCGGTAAGGATGGAGGTTCGAATCACCCCGAAGTGGGGGAGCAGGAGAAATGGGAACAGCAGTGAGGCGAATAACGCGCCCAGATAGTCCAGCGACAGGACATTGGCCACTGTGACCCGCAGGGAATCAAACGAACGGAGAATGCGCAATATTAACGGAATTTCCATGCCGGCCAGCACGCCGATGATGAAGATGAACAGGACCATGAGCAATTGATATATCTCCGTTACCGCATACGCGGTGTAGAGGGCTGCGATGGAAAATCCGCCGACGACTCCCAGCAGGATTTCGATCCGGATGAATGCGCCGATGAGATCGGTGCGGACGACTCTGGACGCGTAAGAGCCCACGCCCATGGCGAACATAAAGATGCCGATGGTCAGGCTGAA
>DATFLS010000249.1:0-8147 GCA_035267465.1 bacterium | reverse complement strand
GAACAAGGACTGAACAGTGTACGAAGTGGACAAACCCTGCGGACAATCATTGTTCCATAAGATCCGGACAGTGTGTGCATCTGGTCCCTTCAAGAAGGCGCAGCCCGGCAGTATTGCCAGCCAGGTGCTCGTTTTCCTTGGTCTGCTGTTTCTGATCATCGGGTTCACCGGGGAAACCGGGCGGGCTCAAACTTCAGATTCGGTGATAGCCGAATTTCACCTCACTACCTCTCTTCACCACAGCAAACTGTTTCCGGGAGTTGCCTATCCGCAGGTGGATCGTCCCGCCGTCGGGTTAGCACTCTCCGGAGGAGGCCTCAAGGGGATTGCGCACATCGGAGTGCTCAAAGGGCTGGCCGAAGCAGATATTCCCATAGATTATATCACCGGCACGAGTTCCGGAAGTATTGTGGGCGGGCTGTATGCCCTGGGATATTCGGTCGAAGAAATTGATAGTATTGCCCATACCATTGATTACGAGACAATATTTATCGATCAGCCCCAGCGAAAGAATCTGTTCGTGAGCCAGAAAGCCCAGGCGAACAAGTATCTGGTGGACGTCCGATTTGACCAGCTCAAACCGTATATTCCGATTTCGCTCACCACGGGTCAGGCCATCGGAGAGCAGTTGACCAACTTATTCCTCCATTCGCCATATTCAACAATTCGTGATTTTAACTATCTACAGGTGCCGTTCCGCGCGGTCAGTACCGAGTTGGAGACCGGGGAACGGCACGTGATCCAGGAAGGGGACTGGATTGAAGCCGTCCGTGCGAGCAGCTCGATTCCCATGGTGTTATCCCCGGTGCCCAAAGACGGGATCAAGCTCATTGATGGAGGCGTTTCAGATAATATCCCCATCGATCTGGCCAAGGATATCGGTGCGGACTTTGTGATTGCCATAGATGTTCGCGCAAAGTTATATCGCCCTGAAGAACTGCAAAACCTGTTGCTGGTGGCAGACCAGGTGATCAATATTCTGATTAACAGCAGCCGGCAGGAAGTGATCGAAAATGCAGATGTGATCGTCACTCCCGATTTTAATGAACAACTTCCGGAGACCGAAGCCGTGGTAGACCAGTCAATCCATCGCGGATATACGGCCACCAAAAACAGTATTACCGAGATTCGAAGAAAATATCACCAGCTGTTGGAGCGACCAAACACCACCTACTCCGTGGATACCGTTAGTGTGACAGGAAATTCTGTGTTGACGGATGGGAACATCAAAGAAATTGCCAGGATCAGTGATCTGCAATATCCCGCCCCGATGAGTTCCGCCTCCATCGATTCCACCCTGAAATACTTGCTTCACTCAGGGTACTTTGCTGATGTCAGCGGGGAAGTGAAACTAATTGACCGACAAAATGTGCTGCAGATCAGTCTACGGGAGAATCCGACCGTCATTACGACAACAATAACCGGCGTCCATCTCCTAGATGTAACCAATGTGGCAAGACTGATCCAGGTGATGGAAGACATTCCCTATAATCCCCGAATGCTGCAGTATTTTCTGAAGGACATCATCTCAAAGTATCGGGGGAGAGGGTATGGACTGGCGAAGGTTGACACAGTTCAGTGGAATCCGACTTCCGGAGCGTTAGCAATTCAGTTTTCAGAAGGGCGGCTGGGGGACATACGGTATGAAGGAAACGCCCTCACCGAAGAGTATGTACTTGCCAGAGAAATCTTACTCAAACGAGGAGACTACATTACTTCTCCAAAGGTACAGCAGACCATCACAAATCTCTACAGCACCGAACTGTTTGACTATGTGAGCGTGGAATTTTCACCACTTGATGAACCCGGGTTATGGGAAATGCACGTCCGCGTTCAGGAAAAAAAGTATCAGGCCTTCAAATTTGGATTTCGGATTGATAATCAGCGCGGGGATGCCGGTATTTTTTCATTGGAGCATCAGAACTTTCAGGGCACCGGATCGCAATTCACACTGGAGACAAAAATCGGACTCCGGGACCGGTTCCTGCACTTTAATTACGGCGCGAACAGGTTCTTTAAAACGTATATCACCTTTGAATTTTCCTTGGGCCATAACTGGAGCCAGTACCAGATTTTTGATGCATCACAGACAAATCAATCGCCAAACTACACTATTCAACGGAATATTGCATCGTTTTCACTCGGGCATCAGATAGCCCGGTTGGGATTAGTGAACGCTATTGGGAAATATCAGGGGGTGCACATTCGAGGCCCTGCCAATCGCGAACTATTCAATGCCCGGTATAATCTGGCGACTCTGACCCTGCAGTCGATCGTAGATACCAAAGATCAGGCCGATTTCCCTCAGTCGGGAAATTACCAGCGAATCCTCTATGAAATCGCCTCCGAGAATTTCGGAAGCGATATCGGGTATACCAAATTCGCATTTGATTCAGATTGGTATCTGACCTTTATCCGCCGACACACCTTTCATGCAGGTATTCAGGTGAAGCTGGGGGATGAAACGCTGCCGTTTTCGGAGTGGTTCTATCTGGGCGGCCTCGATTCGTTCATGGGGTTAAATGAATACGAGGCATTCGGCACGAAATCGTATGTCGGCAATTTCGAATATCGGTATCGGATCCCGGTCAGTTCCTTATTTAATATGTATCTCTTTCTCAAATACGATATTGCAGCCATTACCGATGATGTCTTGTACAATATCAGCAGGAAGGATTTCTTTAACGGCCAGGGCTTCGGCGTCGGCGCTTCCACTCCTGCCGGACCGCTGCGGCTGGCATACGGCCGCAACTCACTCGGAGACGATGCGTTCTATTTCTATCTGGGATGGGAGTTCTGAATCCTCCGTCAGGTTCCTCATGCCTGGACCAATCGGAGTTGACCGCTACTCTCCCGTATTTTTCAATCGAGGATCGATTATTGATCTGAGAGTGTCGCGCTCAAGTTTTCCCAGCGATGTTTTTGGCAGCGAGTCGACAATAACATACTGTTTAGGATGCTTGTAGGAAGCCAGCGAGTCGAATTGCAGCCGGCGTAAAGAGTTCTCGTCGAGATCGGATTCGGGATCCAGCACCACCGCAGCGGAAACGACCTGGCCCCATTGCGGATCATCAATCCCGACAATTCCGGCATCCCTGATCCCGGGATGGGATTTCAACACTCGCTCAACCTCCTCCGGATACACGTTTTCGCCACCCGTACTAATCAGATCATCGCGCCGGGCCACTACATAGATAAATTGGTCCGCATCGAGGTATCCGAAATCTCCGGTATGGAGCCATCCCTGCACGATGGTTTGATTCGTGACCCGCGGATTGCGCCAATAGCCTTCCATAACTGTGGGTCCCTGAATGACAATTTCACCTGGTTCTCCAGGTTGACACCTCGTGCCATCATCGTGGATGATTTGAACGGTGGTGAAGGGTAACACTTTGCCGCTCGATTCCACCGGGGGAGAAGATTCCTGCAAAGGGATCGTGGCGACCTGGGAACAGGTTTCCGTCATCCCGTACGTTCTGAGTAGCGGTAGCTTGCATTCCATGGCCGCCTGAATCAAAGATGTCGGTGCCGGGCCGCCGCCCAGCAGGAGCGCCCGAAGCGTATGCCAGCCGCTCGTATCGTGTTGCAGCAATCGATGCAGCATCGTCGGGACCAGTGAGGCCACTGTGATGGCATTCTCTCGCAGCTGCTTCTGGATTTCGCCCGGATCGAACTCCGGTTCCAGCACCATCGTTGTTCCGTATATCACTGATCGCATCAGGATGGAAAATCCGCCGATGTGATCCAGCGGCAGACAAGCCAGCCATCTATCGTTCACAGAACTCCCCAGGTTGATAGCTGAGGCCATAGTGCTCATGAAAAAATTGGAATAGGTGAGGATAGCTCCTTTCGGGTTCCCGGTAGTGCCGGATGTGTAAAAAATACCGCAGATCTCGTCGGGCTGAAATCTCTTCAGAACAAGCGTACTCTTCTTCGATGTTCTGTTGGTTGTTTCGCAGTTGGATAGTGTAATGATTTCACCCGGCAAGACGCCTTCAGAGATCGCGTCACGATAGGAGTCCTGGATGCAAAGATATTGACAGCCGGCATTGTCCAGATGCCATTCCATTTCCCGTGGAGATAGTCGGTGATTCACCGGGATCATCACTGCTCCCAGGAGAATCAGCGCATGAAATACCTTCACCTGAATCGGATGGTTCCCGCTGATCACCGCGACACGAGTGCCATGCTCGATTCCACGCACGGAGAGAACTTTGGCCAGTTCTACCACCTCGGATGCCAACTGCTGGTATGTCCAGGTGTGATCCCGGTATTCGAGAGCGATAGTCTCCGGGGTGGTCCGTGCGTGATAGAGCAGCCAATGCGGCATCTGACGGAGGGCGCTCATACTTCCCCGATTACTTCCGGTTGAAAGTCGACGCCGATACCAGCAGTCTGTGGTAGAACTATTTCTCCCTGGCTCGGATGATAAGGCCAGGTCGGAAACAGGGTCTCGTCCGGATAGGAAGCGGGGGCAAGTCCATGGGTGTTTTCCGGTGCAAACGCTCCGGCAAGCTGCAGGATTGCACTCCGAGCCACCGGTGATTCCAGGGCAGAGCTGAGGATGATCTTCATATCGCGTTCACCGGCCATCATAATCAGCGAGTGCAATTGCCGGTAACCTCCCAGAATTGCCGGTTTGAGTATAAGCGCATCCGCGGCCTGCTCTTCAATGATCTTCACTGCCCGTGGATATGGATACACATCTTCATCGACTGCAATGGGGATTGAGGTCTGGGATTTGAGAGCAAGAAGCCCTTCCGGATTTCCCCGGGGAATAGGCTGTTCGATGTACTCAATATCATAGATTTCAAGGCGGTTCAGCCTAACTTCAGCTTCCTGGACATTCCAGGCCTGGTTGGCATCTAATCTGAGATAGATCTTGTTTTGCACCGCACGCCGCACCATTTCCACACATCGAACATCCGCGTCAAAATCCTTGCGGCCAACCTTCATCTTGATGGTGGAGAAACCGGCAGCGACGAGTTCGTTCGCTCGCTCCTCACAGAATTCCGCACCGTTCAAATCGATAAGCCCGTTTACCCGCACCGAAGATGGTTGCAGTTCTGCCAGCAGTTTGTGCAGGGAAATGTTCTGGCTCCTGGCGAGAAGATCAAGGGCAGCCGAATCCAGGGCAAATCGTACGGAAGGAGGGAGATAAACATCTCTGGCAAGATGGAGGGGGTTCATTGCATTCTCTGTGATGTCCAGCGATGCCTCTTGTACGGCCGGGGCTATTTCCCGCAGATTCTGTTCGACGTCCCGAACGCTCTCCTCGCTGAAGCCCGGCAGCGGAGCGGCTTCACCAATCCCATAGATTCCCCCGGAGTTATAGAGCCAAACAAAGTATCCGGATCTGGCAGCGTAAGATTTTCGTGCAGACCGGAAGGGCGTCCGCAGACGAACCTGGTAAGGTTGAGTATAGAACTGTGCTATTTTCATATCACGAGTCCGGCCGAAAAGAGTATACCATAGATGAGTGCGAGCCGTGCTGTTTGGGCGAGGGTCTCATTGAGAGAGGTTCCTTCCACGCCCCGGTGGAGCTGCAGAACAATACGCATCCCAAGGGGAAGCGAAAGCAGCGGAAGCAATATCCACAGGGAGAGATTGAACCGCAGCAGAAAGATAAAGGGGATAGCATAGCTGATCAGCAATAAGAGGAGAAATTCGATTCGGGTACCCGCTTTCCCGAGGCGAGTGGCCAGGGTGTGTTTGTTGGCATGCTGATCGGTTTCGATATCCCGGTAATTGTTAATGACAAGGATGTTGGTCGTCAATGCCCCGGCAGGGATAGCGCCCAGCAGCGCAAACCCGTTCACAGAAATCGTCTGAACGTAGTACGTACCTCCGGTGGCCACCAGGCCGAAGAATAGAAAGACGAACAGGTCTCCCAGTCCATGCGAGGCCAGGGGATAGGGCCCGGCGGAATACGCGAGACCGGCAGCGATGGAAGCTAACCCGAGGATCAGCACAGGGAATCCGGCATGAAAGATCAGATACAGACCGGGAGGAATCGTCAGGGCAAAGGTAACAACAGTGCCGTAAAGCATTTCCCGTTCATTAATCCAGCGGGAGGCAACCGCCCTGGCAGGCCCGAGTCTGTCCTCCGTATCTGCTCCTGCCTGGAAATCCAGGACATCATTGGAAAAATTGGTCCCGATCTGGATAAGCAGGGCACACAATAGCGCAGCCAGAGCCGGTCCCGCGGCGAACAGATCCTGATGGTACGCCAGCGCGCTTCCGATGATCACCGGCATCATCGCCGCCGGCAGCGTTTTCGGTCGACTCGCCAGCACCCAGGCACCCAATTTCGATGGTGTACGATCGTCAGCTAATCCCATTGTATTTCGCTGGTAAGATATGGGATAAATTACTCTCCGGCAACCTCTCTGCATTCGCTCCGCCTATGCTGATTGAAAGATACAGGCAATCGTGTCGGAATATCTCTTACCAGAGAGTTATCACTAGCAGATGATACCTGTAATCGCGGCGGTGCCTGATCAATAAATTGCAAACTGATTATGGAAGCCGGGGCTTATCCCGAAAATTCGGTTTCCGTTTTTCCAGGTAGGCGTTTCTGCCTTCCTGGCCTTCCTCAGTCATATAGAACAGGAGCGTGGCATTCCCCGCCAATTCCTGGATTCCGGCCTGTCCATCCAATTCGGCGTTAAAGGCGGATTTCAGGCAGCGGATAGCCAGGGGACTTTTCTCCAGAATTTCCCGTGCCCACTGCACACCTTCCGCTTCCAGTTGATCCAGCGGCACGACGGTGTTCACCAACCCCATGTCCAGGGCCTCCTGAGCAGTGTATTGCCGGCAGAGATACCAGATTTCGCGGGCCTTCTTCTGGCCGACAATCCGCGCCAGATAACCGGACCCGAAGCCGCCATCGAAACTTCCGACCTTCGGGCCGGTTTGACCGAAAACTGCATTGTCCGCAGCAATGGTGAGATCGCACACCACATGCAACACGTGCCCGCCGCCAATGGCATAGCCGGCAACCAAAGCGATCACAGGAATCGGCATACTTCGAATCAATTTTTGCAGGTCCAGCACGTTTAACCGGGGCACCCCGGTGTCGTCCACATATCCTGCATCACCCCGTACTTTCTGATCGCCGCCGGAACAGAAGGCGTATTTCCCATCCTCGGCCGGACCGGCTCCGGTAAGAAGCACCACCCCGATGGTCTGATCCTCGCGGGCGTCCGCAAACGCCTCATACATCTCATGCACCGTTTGTGGACGAAACGCATTCCTGACCTCCGGACGATTGATGGTGACTTTCGCGATCCCCTCCGCCTTCTCGTAAATGATATCCTGATAGTCCTTCACCTGGTCCCACTGAATCTCCATAAGTCGTCTATCCTCCCTTGGTGTGTTTTATTACTTTCATCACTCCATTAAATGAAGAACTGATATATATCTGTGTGAAATTTCGGCTGTTATAAACCTATTCTATTTATGACGTAACAGGAATTGTTTCGTAATGTCAATAAATTCTCGGGGACGTTCAAAGTGAATATTATGGCCCGCTCCAGCTACTACCTGCAATTCGCTTTTCTTCAAGTTATTATGCATTTGCCGGTGAATTGCCACGTGTTTTTCATCCAGTTCCCCGGCCAGCAGAAGGGTTGGTTTCGAGACAGACGAAAGATTATACCAGACCGGAGGCATCGATCCCCGACCCATTCCACGAACGTTATTCGCTAAACCGATAGAGGAGTTCTGCAGTCGTAAGTGCTTGATATACTTCCGCTTTTCTGTTGAAATACGCTGCTGTGATTCAAATATCGGATGCTGAGTCCATAGATCTACAAACCGTTCCAGCGAGTTCTTTTCGATGAATCGTGCCAGTTGATCGTCGCGCGTTTTGCGGTCGGATCGCTCGCTTTCATCCTGTATCCCCGGAGTGGTACTTTCCAAAACCAATGCCTTGACAGACGACGGGTGTCTCACGGCCAGCTGCAATGCCACTCTTCCTCCCAGCGAATAGCCCATCCAATACGCCCGCCGGACGTGAAGTTGCCGTAAGATAGTGCGTACTTGAGAGATGCATGCTTTCATGGTATAATATGTATGCTCTTCCGGTGCATCACTCTTGCCATGCCCGATTAAATCGATTGCCAGCGGTTGGAACTGGGTCTCGT
>DATFLS010000248.1:0-3970 GCA_035267465.1 bacterium | reverse complement strand
TCCGCGGACGCGCATGAGGTAAAGGCATCTCTGAACGCAATTGAGTACAGTATCATCATTGGAAGCGGCAAGTTCCGGGTGAAGCGATATGAAGGTGAACCGGGCTACAGCGTGGAGGTGGAGAAAATATTCGAGAAATTTCAGCAGACTGATGCGGATGATTATCTGGTAAAATTACCGGAAAGTTCCGGAATGAGTCATATTGATGCGAAAATTCTGGAATTCGTCTCGAAACTCTATCCCGAACCCTTTGTCGCGCTGGATCGCTTTTGTGAAAATCATCTCGAGGAAGTGCCAGCGGACACCATTCAGCGCTGCGATCGCGAAATTCAGTTTTACATTGCTACACTGGAGTATATCGCGAAAATCCGACAGCCGAATTTATTCTTTTGCTATCCGGAGATTAGTACCACCAGTAAAGTGGTGGAGGCGCACGACACTTTTGACCTGGCACTGGCGTATTCATTGCGCTCCGGTGTTGAGGCCATCATTCCCAATGATTTTTCATTAACGGATTCGGAACGCGTCATGGTGGTTACAGGGCCTAATCAGGGTGGCAAAACCACCTTTGCGCGCCTGTTTGGGCAATTGCACTATCTGGCGAGTCTCGGATTTCCGGTTCCCGGTACCCAGGCGACTCTTTTCCTCCCGGACAAGATTCTCACACATTTTGAGCGGGAAGAAAACACGCAATCGCTCAGGGGAAAACTCGAAGACGACCTGATTCGGATCCACGAACTCCTGGAACAGGCAACCTCTGACAGCATAGTTATTCTGAATGAAATCTTTGCTGCCACGGCGCTACAAGATGCGATTTTCCTGAGTCAGGAGATTATGAACAGATTATTGCAAAAGAATGTTTTGGGCGTATGGGTGACCTTCCTGGATGAACTGACAGTTATGAGCGAACAAACGGTCAGTATGGTCGCCACCATTGATCCGGAGGATCCCACCCGGCGCACCTTTCGGATCATCAAAAAACCTGCTGATGGTCTGGCGTACGCCCTTTCTCTGGTCAAAAAACACCGTCTGACTTCTGATCAGATCGAGGCGCGGCTCCAATGATGAAGGTGTTCCTCTTACATTCCGATCGAGACTTCAACCGGAAACAGGCACTACCATCGAATGCCGAAGATTTATCCCGGGATCTGGGGCTGGATACCCTTTTTGCCTCGATGGCTCAGGATGATACTTTTCTACGGGATGTGGTACGTCGTGTTGTCTTTACCAGTTTGACAGAAACAGAAACCATTTTCTACCGCCAGGACGTCCTGAGAGACTGTCTGGCGCATCCGAATGTTATCCGGGAACTGTATCACATCCCGCTGGAATATATGGAACGGAAACGAGGTCAGTGGTTGTGGATCTCACCGCGCCACTCCAATCCCGGTTCAATTTTGAGTAACGGCCGCCGGATGTTGGAAGCCTCTCTGGATTTATTCTACCGGTTACGGGAACTTGCCGACCATAATATGGAGGAGTTCCAGTCGAAGGGATTTCATCGGTTTGTCGGGATGATTCAGCAGGAACTCGACGATGGCTATCTTGCTGAAGTCGAGAAACACGTTCATTTGCTGAAATTTCCCAGGGGCGTTTTGCTGAAAGCCGGACTGGGAAAAGGAAACGAGGGAACCAAGTATATCCTCTGTAAACCCACGGACAACGAGCAGAGTTGGTTCAAGCGGTTGTTCTCTTCCAACAATGATTCCTATACCTATACTCTGCATCCCCGTGATACGCCCGGGGCACGGATACTGGGCGAACTGCAAAGTCGGGGTATCGCCCGGGCAGCCAATTCTGTCGCCCAGGCGGCGGAGCATATTGAGAGTTTCTTTAAAGTGCTTCGGTGGGAATTAGCGTTCTACATCGGCTGCATTAACCTTCACGAACAACTGACAACCCTGAACGACCCCGTAACGTTTCCCCGTCCGCAACGGACGGAGATCCGGAGGTTATCCTGTACCGGACTCTACAATGTAATACTGAGCCTCACAAAAGAAGACCGAGTCGTCGGGAATGACGTCTCTGCGTACGGGAAAAACCTGACGATCATCACCGGGCCGAACCAGGGCGGCAAGACCACCTTCCTGCGAAGTGTCGGGCTTGCTCAGCTGATGATGCAATGCGGGATGTTTGTACCGGCGGAGGCCTATTCTGCCAATCTGTCTCCCCGGATTTTTACTTATTTTAAACGAGAAGAAGACGAGACGATGGAGCACGGAAAATTTGAGGAAGAACTCGTACGGATGGACACAATCGTTAATCACCTGACTCCAGACGCGCTCGTGCTACTTAACGAATCGTTCGCGGCAACCAATGAACGCGAAGGCTCCGAAATTGCCTGGCAGATTATCAGAGTACTACTCAAAAAACATATTCAGGTGATGTTTGTAACCCACTTGTACGATTTCTCCCGGCGCGCAGATGAGAACCTGACGGACACCGTGTTGTATCTCCGCGCAGAACGTTTATCGGGCGGCAGACGCACTTTCAAACTCAATCCGGGAAAACCGCTTGAGACCAGCTTTAGCGTTGACCTATACCGGAAGATATTTCAGGGTGATCGCTCATCCTGAAGATTGAATGCTTTTCTTGTTTCTTTGATTTGATGAGAACAGTAGAATTAACAAATTCCTACACTCGGGATTATCCAAATTTCAACACATTCTCCGACTACTCCTCCGGATTGTTCTGCTCAGGATGGAAAAATTGATCTCCTCTCCGCAACTGTAAATTCTTTGCATCCGTTGCTTCACGAAAATCCTGCATGTACATTGCAGTCATGTTGATTCAGACTCAGCATACTCAGCTGAAGTGTGGTCTGTAATCCAACCTTTTGGAAAAGAATTGTCGTCTATTATGTCGACCATGGAGTCTGTGGGAGCTGTACTCTCTGAGCTGGCTGGACAATTTGGAGAACGGAGATTCCCTGAAGAATATTGTGTCGATGGCGGATGGATTGTCATGCCATGTTCGGGCGTTGCAGATAAATTGGTTTGCTTAGTCTTCCGGTTGTGTGTTGAGTGCAGGTGACCGATTTTGTCGCTTGTACTTTTCGAATTTGGTACTAATATTTGCGAGGGAAAGACGAAAATTTTAAGGAAAGATGAGACCATGGAGAATCGCATTACCATTCATCCAAATGTCTGTCATGGGAAACCGGTGATTACCGGAACTCGCGTGCTCGTGAGTAATATATTAAGCGCGCTTGCCTCTGGGGATTCCATTGAAGAGATTCTGGAGGATTATCCGAATATTAGCCGAGAGGATATCTCTGCTGCTCT
Source organism: bacterium (assembly GCA_035267465.1). Classification (GTDB taxonomy): domain Bacteria; phylum Fidelibacterota; class JAANXI01; order JAANXI01; family JAANXI01; genus DATFLS01. The sequence goes on along the minus strand of DATFLS010000248.1, from coordinate 686 downwards.
CGCCTTTGGCAGCGAGTTATCCAATTTTGAAACGTTTCCCTATGATGTGACCACTTCATGAAATTTTTTCTTGATGAAAATTTTCCGAAAAGTGCCTCCCGTTATCTTACTCAGCGAGGCCATGAAGTCATTGATGTTCGATCAACGCCGCGGGAGGGAATGGAGGATCAGGACATCTTCCAGCGTGCGCAAGAGGCCTCGACGGTATTTTTAACAACAGACCGAGACTTTTTTCATACTGTCCCTTTTCGCTTTCCCACTCATGCTGGCGTTATTGTGATCACATTACGACAATCCAATCGGACCAACATCTTGGCCAAATTAACATGGGCAATCGAAGAGAGCGGAATCCAAAACTTTCACAATACCATTCTCCTCTTGCGCGACAAGAGTTATTCCATTAAGAGGTAAGTCATATCAGCCCCGAAGAGTGAGGACTTTGAATCACTGGTGGCACAGGAGGTGACTTCCTCCAACTCGATTGCATTATAGACCGGTCGAGCGTACATTGTGATAGCATGAGGGCAGGGGAGAAAATGGATGGGAGATACTTCGAACGATACGATGGCGAGAGGTGTGCGGACGTTATTAGGCGTTCACTGAAAAGGACCTTCAAGAACTGGTTCTCTGATTTTGGTGTGATTTTACGGGTTTCTGTTTGTGCAACAATGGCCACTATTTTTCCT
>DATFLS010000247.1:0-4380 GCA_035267465.1 bacterium | reverse complement strand
GCAGGCCCGGGAACGGGGATATCGTGGCGTGGCGGGTTTACTCTGTGATCTCTACGGAGCCAACTGGGCCGGCTATGTGTATCTGGCAGGCATTCTGATCTTTCTGGTCCCCTACGTGGCGATCCAGATTCGGGGCATTGCCATCTTTCTCAGCGCCATCTTCCCCGAAGCCCTGCCGGCCTGGGGGTGGTCCACGGCGATTGTGGCTGTGATGTTGATGTACAGCGAGGTGGGCGGTCTGCGAGCCATCATTTACAGCGACGTCATGCAGGGTACCATTCTCCTGGTGGTGCTCTGGATTATCGGCGTCAGCTGCGTGGTGCACTTCGGCGGGATCGGCGAAATGTTCCAAACGGTGAAATCAGTGGACCCGGCGCTGCTGTCCACACCGGGTCCCCAGGGATTGTTCACCTTTCAATTTCTGGTGGCCTCCTTTTTTGCCATCGTTTTAATTCCGGTGACACAGCCGCAGGTGACCACGCGTCTGGTGATCATGAGGAACAAGGAGAAGATGCACCGGATGGCGGTCTCACTGGGCGTGTTCACGGCGCTCATCCTCCTGCCCGTCATTGCCATCGGCATGTACGGCGCGGTGTACTATGGCGAAGCGACCACCAGAGAATTTCTTTCCCAGGTGCTGTTGTTTGAGCGAACAAATATTGTGGCAGCCACCGTGGTCATCGGGTTGATTGCGGCGGCGGTGTCCACCTCGGACTCCCAGCTGTTCGCACTGGGCACGGAGGTCCGCTCGCTCCTGTCTGGCAAAGAGCGACACATCCTGCTCGTCACCCGGGGGTTTATCCTGTTGTTCGGCGTGTTAGCGCTGGCGGTCTCGCTGGTCAGCTCGGATGAGCTGGTGCTGCTGGCCCGCGACAGCTTTGCCGGCACGGCGATTATGGGCCCGTTAATTATTTCGGCTATTTTCTCAAAACGGGCCCCTGGCACAGTGCTGATCGGTGCCACCGGTCTGGGATTACTCGCGTTTCTTCTCTCCCGGGTGAACCTGTTTCCCTTCCCGGATACAGTGATGGGGGTTCGCCTGGATTTGTTTCTGTTTGCGGCACTCACCCTCATTGCGGTGGTCTCTGTTCTCCTTGAACATTTTCAGGGTGACTCCGCCATCGGAGGACAGGCGGAAAATGGCAAGTGAAAAACCTCGGATTCAAGGATAGAACCACTGGGTATCGGGAATCAAAATGCGCTCTCCCGAGTCCCTCACACTTTACCGTGGTATGAATATAGAATAGAAGGTATCTTATTCGCTGGGAAAATGACTTAATGATTGAATAATATTTTTCCCCTGACATTCATTCGGTGTCTTCGCACAGATTACGCTTGACTGCATGTTTTTGGTATTATTGTAATAGTAGATGATCAAAAATTAAGTATATCATGGAGGCTTCCATATGAATCGAAGACAATTTCTCAAGAGCGCATTGATTAGTACATTCGGAGCAATATTATTCAACTCATGTACACAATTTACTGCTCGAGTAAAGCCCAATATTCTTTTTATTGCCATTGACGATTTAAATGACTGGATAGGGTGCATGGGCGGTCATCCCAATACAAAGACACCGAACATTGATACGCTTGCTAACAACGGGACTCTCTTCACCAACGCCCATTGTCAAGCGCCGATTTGCGGACCATCCCGTGCCAGTCTGATGACCGGTTTACTCCCTTCAACAACCGGTATTTATGGCCAGATTAATGATAATGATATCCGTGAGTCGAATGACGCAACTCGATCCTGTATCTATCTGCCGGAATATTTGAATCAAAACGGATATAAAACGATGGGCATAGGTAAATTATTTCATCATCATGCACCAACAGGTGTATTAGATATCTCTGGCGGTCGTGTTCCTGGGTTCGGACCCAAACCAGAGGAACGTATGAAATGGGAAGGAAAGAGTGGTCCGAATCACGGCGGGACTAGTACGGACTGGGGTGCGTTTCCTAAGTATGATCGAGAAATGCCAGACTATCAATCGGCGCAATGGGCCAAGGCACGTCTTAAGGAACAGCATGATGAACCTTTCTTCCTTGGGGTGGGATTTTTGCGTCCCCATGTCCCGTGGCACGTCCCGCAGAAATGGTTTGATATGCATCCGGTCGAAGAACTTGAAACGCCCTCGTATTTGCCCAACGATCTGAATGATATCCCGGAGATTGGGAAACGGATTGCCGATTTGCCGATGATGCCGACCACCGAGTGGGCTATCGAAAACGATGAATGGAAAAATATTGTCCAGGCGTACTTAGCATGTGTTTCCTTTGTTGACCATTATGTTGGCGAGGTGCTGACCGCATTGAAAGACAGTCGATATTCCGACAATACCGTTATCATACTCTGGGGTGATCATGGGTACCATATTGGCGAGAAAAATCGATTTGGCAAACACTCTCTCTGGGAGGAAGCCACTCGTGCACCACTTATCATCTCCGGTTCCGGTTTAAACAGGGCACAAGTCTGTACCAAGGCAGTAAGTATGATTGATGTTTATCCCACATTGCTGGAGCTCTGTGGTTTGGAACCCAATCCACAAAACGAGGGACATAGTGTAACACCGCTCCTCAATGATCCATCATTCCACTGGCCGCATGGTGCGATAACCACCTATGGACGAAATAATCATGGTATCCGGGATGAATATTTCAGGTACATACAGTATGAAAATGGGGCGGAGGAATTATATGATCATCGCAATGACCATGATGAATGGTATAATTTAGCAGTCAAGGAAGCCTATACTGAAGAGAAAGCGCGCTTAAAACAACACTTACCTCGTATAAACGAACCCTGGGCACCAACTTCACGCTATGATTATAATAAGTACTTTATAGAGCAAAGAATTCGGGAATCAGAATAAGTACATCTCCTGGCTAATACAATATCTACACTCAATAGACCATAAAAAAGATACTATTACCTATTTCATTTGCATTTTATCCGGGGATGTGAAGATGATAGTGCAAAAGACGGAAGGGCATCAATGCCATGTTCCAGGTCCTGATTAATACATTGTCGGCCCAGGACCGCCTGCTCATGCTATAGTATACACTTCCTAGTAATTAGTTGTCCCAACTGAGTTTTTGTGATTGTGTGTTCATGGGTATCCGGAAGTATTTCAACAGAATACTCTTAGGCATCTCGATTCTTAATTGATTCGACCACTTACCTGTTTGCATTTTCGCTTTGAAATCAGGAGAGATTGTTACACGAGGTATCGACTGCCTTTCAGGAGCCGTATTAGATTCGCGAAGACCCGTTGGATTTGTTACAATGGAGCTCGTTAATCATGTTGTGAAATGCCTGGATAAAAAGGACTGGCTCACAGTGAGTACCCCCTTCCGATACCACAGAGTCAGCAACACTTACAATCCCGCCATGGACAGATACCGGATCGCACTTGTATGTAAAAAATGGAACCGTTGAAAGGGTGACTTATGCTACGCACAGCGGGAGGAATATCGCTGGTCCGGGGCGAGGTTGGAACTGATCCCGAAAAGCTGAACCAGGGGGGTATGTGGGATGCATTGATTCTCCTTGGAAAATTGATAAGTTACCACATACGAAACAAGGAGGTTCCAATGGAAAAACGTTATTCTCCCCAATTGAAATTTCAAGTCGTGAAGGAGACCTTAACGACCGATCAATCGCCGGCGCAAGTCGCTCGCGCATATGATGTGCACCCAAACAGTATTCGGAAGTGGATGCGGACCTTTGAGGAGCAGGGCGCCGCCATCTTTGCCCAGCAGGATGGGACGCACGAGTACGAACAGCGGATTGCGGAACTGGAGCGGCTAGTGGGCCAAAAGGAACGGGAGATCGCCCTTTTAAAAAACTTCTTGGGACGGAGACCATGACCCCGACAGACAAAGTGGCCTTGGTGGAATCCGTGTGGGAAACCCACGGCTTGAATCGCGCCTTACAGGCGGTCGGGTTAGCGAAGTCCACGTGGTACTACCATCAGCAGCACAACCAAGCCTATACCGAGAAATATGCGCATCTGCAGCCGTTGGTGGAGGAGATCGTGACCGTGCATGCGGAATATGGCGTCCGCCGCATCCAGGTGGAACTGGCAGAGACGTATGGAGTCCAAGTCAACCACAAGGTGCTCCGCCGGGTATTGCGCGTCTGGGATCTGGCCTTGCGACGGACGGCGCGGTCGTCGCCTCCGAGCGACGTGCGGCGGATTGTGGCCGAGGCCGGACCGCACGTGAATCTCGTGCGGCCCCAGGAGACCATTGCGGTGCTGGACGTCGTGTATACGGATTTCACCCGCATATCCTATGCGGATGGCACCCGCACCGCCCAGTTGATGCCCATGATTGGCCACCGCTCCAAAGTCGTGTTTGGCTGGAGTCTGGGCT
>DATFLS010000246.1:0-2191 GCA_035267465.1 bacterium | reverse complement strand
CCGCTCTCCCATTTGTTCAAGGAGATCATGCATTCGCTCCCAGGTGGTCACCCGAAGATATTTCGACTGCTCGAGGTTGGTGATCAGAAGATTCGGTATTGCATTTTGCAGATAGTCATAGGTCTCATCTCCGGTCAGGTTTTCGAAACTGATCACCGCGATAGGCTGGGGTTCTGAAATTAAAATTTCTTCAAAAAGAAAAGGTCGAAACAGAATAAATCCCATAGCCAGGAAGAATAATACCACAACCGGAATGGCGTATCTTTTGAATCGCTGTCTTCTGGCTCTTTCTGTCACATCTTCGGATGGCTCTCTACTGTCGCCGGTCTCCAGTGCTTTCCGGAGTCGCCGCAAATCGACGATCAGATCATGGACATGTTGATATCGTTCATCTCGATTTTTTGCCAGGGCTTTGTTTACAATACGCTCTAATTCTATCGGTATACCGGTCCGTAATCCTGTCAGCGGTTCCGGCTGTTCGGAGAGGATAGAATAAATGACTGCCGGTGCATATTCTCCTTTGAAGGGCAACTGGCCGGAGACCATTTCGTAAAGTATGACACCCAGCGACCAGATATCCGATCGGTGATCCACTTGCTCACCGTGCGCCTGCTCGGGCGACATATAGTCTATTGTGCCAAGGGTGGTGTCCTGGTTTGTCAACTGAGTGCGTCCCTGCACCTTGGCCAGACCGAAATCCATGATTTTGACATGTCCATACACATCGATCATGATGTTGTCGGATTTCATATCCCGATGTATAATATCGTGTTCATGTGCGGCACTTAACCCTTCAGCAATCTGGATGGCAATGTCTATGAACTCATCAATATCGGCAATCGGACCGGATTTGATTTTCTGTTGTAAACTCTGGCCTTCCACGTAGCCCATCACAATGAACATCTGGCCATCTTCGGTCTCATCGATTTCGAAGATGGTACAGATGTTGGGATGATCCAGCGACGAGGCGGATTTGGCCTCATAGATGAAACGTTGTTTAAATTCCTTGTCCCGGTTCAGGTATGGCGGCAAACATTTGACGGCGACGATTCGATCCAGCTTGGTGTCCAGGGCTTTATACACCTCGCCCATCCCGCCTTCGCCGATTTTTTCGAGGATTGTATAGTGGGAAATGGTCTGGCCAATCATACCAGTCTCTTACTATTGAGAACGAACAAGACAGGCAGGCAAGTATCTCCTCCTGAATTCAAGTGTATCAATAGCCTGCGTGCATTCACCAGGCTAATCTCTGCAGGAAAGATCTTGCCACGTTATACCATATTAACATGCTCGTTTTTCCAGCGCAAACTCTGATCAATCCACCGAAACATGATCATGGGAGTATTTATTTAACGACACTTCTCCATTCCGTGGTTCCCTGCAAATGTATTTTTCAAAGAAATAATAAAGGTACGGTTTGAACGCATCGTTAAACCGCCGGAGGGAAGAAGTGTGTCAATCGCTGTGGTCGGGACCGCCTTGCTTTTCCATTCAGATCCCTGGAGATTTCAACCTTTCACAGAGAGCCTGCGATGAATCGTTGATTTAGTATAGTGTCATCCATCGTAAATTGCTTTTCTAATTCTAATCTATTATACCGTTTAGTTTTGGTCGGTGCAAGACTGATTTTCTGAGGTATCTTCCTGATTCTTAATCCGATTAACTCTCATGTTGGTTCTGCTTGGAAGCCGCAGAAAATTCTACTGATCTACCATCAGGAGATCCGGCGGTCGTGTGAGAGCGTTCCGACCGGCCAGCCTCTCGCATCACTTCTCAGCCGGGAGTCCGATCGATTAAGCTGATCATTGAAGTAAACTTTTCAGGAGTTTATCGAATTATATTTACCATTGATTCTACAACTTATGCTTCCACTGCTCGTCGGATGGCTTGTTCCAGCATATCGCCGACTCTCTCTGCCGCCCCCGGAACAGGATCAGATAACATCGGGAGGAATATCAGCCGTTTATAAACGTCCTCAGTGACGGGGAAATCCCCTTCTTTGTACCCCTGGTAGTCACCGCCGAGCGGGCCCCGGTTCCTGGTGAACATGTCAAATCCTTCGGCAAATAATTTCAGTCCATGCAGCAAACCATAGGGGCTTTTGGAGACATTCAATCCCTCCTCTTTGAGCAGATCAATCAGCTGGCCGGTGTCAAGTCCATCATGCTCGTCCGGTTCATGCACAATCGGA
>DATFLS010000245.1:0-6274 GCA_035267465.1 bacterium | reverse complement strand
ATCCCGGGGATACTCCCCTTGGTATTTCCTTTGGCGGTCGCGGTAAACAGATATTCATCCCGAATCGGATCAATCACGTTGAGCTCGATGGTATAGACCTGATCAAATTTCCGGATTGTTGCCGTCACCAGTGCATGAATGTTGGCGTATCGAGCGATTTCCTGACCAACTGATTCATTAATGCGATCCCCCGGTTCTCCCCCCATTTGTTTCATGAGGTCGAACATCCGGGAACGGGTCAGCACAGATAAGTTCCGGGATTGTTCCAGCGCCGTAATAAACAGTCCGGACAGCCCTTCCAGCTCATTTTCGCCAGTGGTATTCTCGAAATCCGTGACCGCCACTGCCAGTCGATCCGGAGGCTGGCTGCTTCCGGTGTTCTGCCGGTAGGCCAGCATCGCGAGTACCAGAATTACCGCCAGAACGCCGGACAGCAGCACTGTCCTGGTATGCCGGCGGACCGTGCGGCGTACAGGCGACTGTGAGGTAATCGGAGTCGAGGTACTTTCCGTTCCCGGCGCTTCCCGTTGCAAGTCTTTTAGGAGTGCCGTCACCGAGGTGTACCGCTCTTCCGGATTCTTCGCCAGACATTTCCGGATAATGTCCACCAGGAGAGGGGACACCTCCGTGTTCATCTCTCGGATCGGGTCAGGAGACTCGGTCAGGATTGCATACATCAGAGCTTGTTCATATTCGCCCTGATATGGCGGCCATCCCGCAAGCATTTCATAGGAGATCACTCCCAGTGACCACAGATCGGTGCGTTGATCCACCGGTTTGCCCTGAATCTGCTCCGGTGACATATATACCATGGTTCCGATGGTGGATCCTGTTCTGGTGAGCTGCGATTGACCGGCCAGTTTTGCAATCCCGAAGTCCAGGATTTTCACCATCCCATCATTGGTGATAAAGATATTGGCTGGTTTGATATCCCGGTGGATGATCCCATTTTCGTGCGCTTTGGAAAGCCCCCGGGCGATGTTCGTGAGAATCTCTCTCGCCTCGGCGACAGGCAAGGGGCCATCTTCGAGTTTCTGTTTCAGGGTCAACCCCTCGTAGTATGCCATGGAAATAAAACTGTGGCCCGCCTCATCCTCGTTGATCTCATAGATGGTACAAATATTGGGGTGATCCAGTGAGGACGCCGCTCTGGCCTCCTGGATAAATCGCTGTTTGGCTTTTTCATCGCGGGTCAGCTCAGGCGGAAGAAATTTCAAAGCCACCGGCCGGTGCAGGTGAGTATCCTCGGCCTTATACACAATCCCCATGCCGCCGCCACCAAGTTTCTGGGTGACTTTATAATGAGAAATGGTTTGTCCAATCATATCTGTGTCTTTCGTCCTGCCATGGTGATAGAAAGTAGCGCCAAACCCTTCGCTGGTCTGGAGCGTTCTGATTGTCTGCACCTGATGCGACGCGAAAGGAGCCGGTAACACCGGGACAATCCGTCCAGGCCACCGGTTATAAAATATTATTACCCCCGTCGCACGAAATTGTTTCAAACTAATATATAAGAAATTGCTGCCGTCGGATGGCGATGAATTCCGGGTTTGAATTTCGGGGTAAGAATTCGGAAATTATTTAATATCAGGAGCGGCCCGGTCACATCTTATCAGAGAAAACGATCAGTTGGTGGTTCCCCGTGCTGTGTCGGACCCCGATCTAACTATTCCCGGCCAACGCTGAAACGGGAGGGGAAGGGGGAAAGATTATGAGAGATATCGATCCCGTGCCTTGACGGGGAACCTTTCGGTAACAGGTGTACTCGACAACAGAGAAAATGGATTGAACACAGTGGACCCCCCCGATCGGGATAATTTGAATTCATCATCCTCCCGGAGATCTCAACAGCCGAACGCAGATTTTTCGGTTACCCGGCTGGAGAGCCTGGTGGACCTCGCCCGCATCCTTCAGCGACAGGATGATTTAGATGAGGTCATCCGGGTGGTCACCCAGAAATCGAAAGCCCTGTTAAAAGCGGATGTTTCCCTGGTGCTCATGATCAACCCCCGGACCCGGCAAACCATTAAAACCATCGGGCAGGAAGGCGGGTTGCCGGAAAGCCGGGATTACCATTTCATGCATAATTTCCTGTCCGGCTGGGTGATCAAAAACCAGAAGGCGTTTGCTTCCGAAGATCTGGCAACTGACGACAGATTTCAGGAGAAATTGTTTAAGGAGGCCGGCGTTTCCGCCGTATTGTGTGTCCCGTTGCGGAGTGAAAATTTACTGATCGGCACGCTGTTGTTTCTAAAGAAGGAACAAGCTGAACCGTTTAAGGCGTCCGACGTCGCCTTCGCAGAACATTTAGCGGCCGTCGTGTCACCTTTTATGCATAATGCGCAAAAGATCCGGGAATATTTTGTTTCGCCTGTTCCCCCACAGACCTTGATATCGAAATATGAACTATACGGGCTTATAGGCAGAAGTCAACCGTATATAGAGTTGTTGCAGGCCATCGAATCCGCAGCCAGGACTGATGTTCGGGTGCTCATCGAAGGGGAGAGCGGAACCGGAAAAGAACTGGTTGCCAGAGCAATCCATGAGACCAGTGATCGGAAGCACAACGAGTTCGTCGCACTCGATTGCGGCGCCATTCCCGAACATCTCATAGAAAGTGAGTTTTTCGGACATGCAAAAGGCGCATTTACAGGTGCCACCGAACCACACAAAGGATTATTTGTCGCAGCTGATGGTGGAACTCTGTTCCTGGATGAAATACTGAATCTGCCCCTGGAAATGCAAACGGCGCTGCTCCGTGTATTACAGGAAGGCGAAGTGCGGCCGGTGGGCAGTCATCAGTTGCAGCAGGTGGATGTCCGGATTATCTCCGCTTCCAGCAGACCGGTGAAACAACTGGTACAGCAGGGAAAATTCCGGGAAGATCTCTACTACAGACTGCACGTCTATCCAATCACTATCCCTCCTTTAGATGAACGTACCGCAGATATTCCCGTGCTGGCAGAACATTTTCTTGCCAGGAGCGCACACCAGCAGGGCAAGGAAATCACCGAATTTCATCCGGAGGTGATTGAGTTTATGCGCAACAAGCAGTGGGAAGGGAATGTCCGGGAACTGGAAAATTTTGTTGAACGATTGGTTACACTGGTACCGAAAGGCACGCACCGAATCGAGAAACACATTATTCCACAGGATATCCGTCAGGAATTCTCCGTCTGGAAATCAACGGCCAGGGAGGACCTCCGCCAGAAACCCCTGGAAGAACAGGTGAATCAATTTGAGAAAGAAGTCATACGCCAGGCGTTGATCGAAACAGACTGGAACCAGTCACAGGCAGCCAGAAATCTGCGCATATCCGAGCGAAGTATCCGCTATAAAATGAAGAAACTGGACATTCAAAAGCCGTCTGACTGAATGACGACTGGTGAATTACAGTGGTTCATACCGCGTGCCAGCTGGATCAGCCTGACTCGTTGCAATTTACATGGGTTTGCATCCAACCACTTAATTGATCGAGATGAGGGAAGAACGCAACACACCTGCTCTTCGCATTCCGAAAAGCCCTGCAGCAAAAGTCAAACGATATAACTGTACATCTATCCAATACAGCTTTTCCGGTATCCAACCATATTCTCTTCAGCAAATTTTGAGACTCACTGCCTGTTATTTGCCCTCACGACCACAATTGTCGACGATCTTTGTTTCCGTTCGACAATATGTACTATGATAAATTGAATAAAATCAGCAGCTTGTAAAATTCGACAAATATTGTCGAAGTCCGCAGGGTATTGCTACTATTTACCAAAAAATAGTTGATATTCGTAAGTAATTGGAATCTAAGGGCTTATCCAATCTTCATCATTCAGAACAGTGCTCTGGCACGGCTCTTGAATACAATTAACCAAAAAAGGAGTCATGCCATGAAAACAAATATTCTGAGTATACTTTTAGTACTTATTGTGAGTTTCACCTTCACGCAATGCGAAAATTCGTCTCCATTCGAACCGACAAGCGGATATATCGGACCATCTGACGGGAACTCCGGACAGGTGGATCCCCCAGACAATAATTCCAATCAGGCCCAACCCTCTGTGCAATACATTAGTGCAAATCTGGATATGGGATCTCAGGCGGTTACCCAGGAATTGCTCGATGAAATATCGGAGGTCACCATCACATTCCAGGATGCCTTGGTGACCGGTGATATTTTTGGCACCCTGAATGCGACCATCACTTATAATGTACCTGCTTCCGGAAGCAACGGGGTTACCAAACATAGCGGGAACGGAGTCTTGCAATTGAAGGGTGGAAAGAGTTTATCTCTGATTTTTAGGGGGAGCGGCGCAGAATCAAATCTGAATGGAACACTCTGGGGCTATGGTGCAGACAATCAACTGGTTCTGCTTGCGAAATATGTAGAGTCCGGTAACAATGGTTCGCCTGTTATTAAAATAACCGGTGAGATGTATTCTGATACGCTCCCGGCGCACAACAGGGAAACGGACCCCGAATGAGAATGATATGAACAACACTTACTGATGTAATTTCTACAAGAGGCTACCCGCGATACATGCGGACAAAAAGAATCCCCGGTTGTTGGTAAACCGGGGATTCTCCCTCATTTATACATACCATCCCAATTTTTACAACTTTTGCCACTACTGGAACTATGCTCTCCCAGCCTCGCCGGGACAGGCGATATCTCATGAAAACATGGCGTACCGGAAGATACCTCCATTAGCATCGCGTCTCAAGGAAAGGATGGAGAACATACTTTTAAGCAACAAATTAATCGGTTCGTAATTTTTGTCTTGCATAAATAATGATCTATTCTTATATACCTAAAGGTGATTAAAAAAATCATATTTAGTCGCCTTATAATCTCAATCATTCCTCAGGAAAATGGGTTAATGGCAGCCGCTGGAGGACAGTTATTATCTTTCATATACTCATTTTACTGAACAGATGGTACACAGTGGTAAAGGCGAGATATGATTGGAGATTAGAGGTGAGGTGAAATGTGGAGATCTGGATAATGGCTGCTATTGAACGGATTTGGGAAAAGCAGTTGTCATGATTTGTAACAGGGCGTATTGAAAAGTGAAATTCTGATCGAACCTGCTGATATTCAAGCAGCATTGCGGCTCTGAAGATGTTGTGTTGTTGTGCAAGGCAGTAAATGTGCATGGAGAAAATAAAGTGTGCCATATAGATGTTCAAGATAGAGTAGCCCGGCATTTTCAAAGACTCAACCAGTCACACCATACCAGCAGTGATAGCTTCCATCCGCTATCAATTGGTTTGCGATACACCGGAACCCGAGTCTCATCTGTTCCGGGCGGAGGGGACCGATGGTTATGGTAGCTAACAGTCACTATCTCACGCCATTTTTTATCACAGAAGCCAGGGATTTCTATGATCCCCTGAATCATAATGAGGAGTTTGTGAAGCGGAGTGAATATTCGACAGTGCACATGCCCGGTGCAACCGTACGGAAATCATCTAATCGCACATCTGCAGTACATAGGACACAAGACGAAAGTGGATTAAGTAATAAACTCTAAGCATTAGACAAGAGGGATGAAGTATGCCAAGTGCGTTGAATTTGACAGGTATTGCTGCAACTCAGGAGCAGTGGAAGCTGAAAACACAGGCACAAAAGTTAGCACAAGAGGTCCTGGCGCCAAATGCAGCACGCATTGATCGGGATGGCGAATTTCCCAGTGAGAACATCAAAGCGCTCGGAGAAGCCGGATTATTGGGCCTCACCATTCCGGAGGAACTAGGTGGTCCCGGTCATAGTATTCAAACCACCGCCTATGTGATAGAGCAACTGGCCCAGGGATGTGCCTCGACTGCAATGGCTTACACCATGCACATGAGTGCGTTTCCGCTTATCGCCGCTCTGGTGAATGAAGAGCAAACCAAGAAATTCCTCGAACCGGTCATTCGTGGTGAGCATCTGTACAGTGTGGCCATGACCGAGTCCGGTTCCGGCAACCGATTATGGCATATGGACAGCCATGCCGTTCAGGATGGCGATGAGTACATCATCGATTCCTTTAAATCATTTGCCACCAGTTGTGGGTACTCTGATTACTTCCTGGTCCCGGTTCGCGCCAATTCCGAAGTCGGCCCGGATGATCTCAGCTTATTTATCATCGATGCTAACGGAGAAAACGTCAAGCCAATCGGTGAATGGGATGGCATGGGCTTGCGCGGTAACTCCAGCAGGCCGGTGCATTTCGATAAGTGCCGGGTTCCGGCCTCTCACCGGCTCGGTGACCCGACGTGTGGATTCTCGATGATGTTT